>JAITGR010000124.1 GCA_031280455.1 Spirochaetaceae bacterium | reverse complement strand
CGCTCACCGCCAAATCCCACACCGCGTAGTCAACGCCGCCGTCCACTACCGCGCGGGGAGTAAGCGCCCCCGCCGTTAGCGCCCCGCCGGCGGCGGGATCCAAGTCGATGAAGTTCGCCGTGAGCGTCGTCAGCGGCGCGCTAAACGTAAAGGTCAGCGTCTGCGTGGCCGTTCCCGCGCTCGCGCTGTCGCCGGCCACACTTTGCAGCGTAACCGCGATAGGCGCCGCGTTTGTTACCGTTACCACATAGTCCTTTGTCGTGTTGTCCGCTGCGGTTACGCGGTACGTTACCGTGCCGGAAAAATCAGTCGCGCCGCCCGTTGCCGGATACGTGTCTATCGACGCGCCGGTGTGGGCAATCTGCGGCGTAAGGTTGCTTGTCAGTACGCCGGACGGTACCGTAACCGCTATCGTCCCCGCCGTCTCGTTAATATCGGCCTCTATCATGTCTTGCACAGCCGCCGGTTCCAGGCCGCTGAAGGTAAAGCCGGTTATGCTTTTCGCGTCGCTGGCGGCCTGGACGACCTTTACCGTGTACTCGGCCTCCGATCCGGAAATATCGCGTACAAAGTACGACACCGGCGTACTCTCCGAGGCGCTAAAGTTCACCGCGCCGGTTGGCCGGTAGGACGCGCCTTCGATGGCAACGACCGGCGTGTGGGTACCCGGCGTTGTGCCGAAGGGCAGCGTTACCGTGATGGCGCGGTTTGTTTGGTCTATAGTCCCGGCCCTGCTGTCTATCGAGAAGGCGGTGATATTCCGCGCGGCGGGCGCGGCTCTGACCACCGTTACCGTGTACTTCTTTGTGCCGCCGTTGCGGTCCGTTACGGTAAACTCGACGGGGTCTGTCCAGTTGCACGGGCTGGCTGGGTCGGGCGAAATGCTTGCGCCCGTGTGGGAGACGACCGCGCCCAGCGCGGTAATGTTCGCGGTATCGGCGACGGCCACGCGTATGGTGAGCGCGCTCTGGTCTATCATGCCCGCCGAGCCGGAAAGGGAGAAGGCGGTAATTTCTTTTGAAGTCATGGTGAAGGTCGAAACTTTCACGTTCCAGTTGGCCGTTGTGGCGCGGTCTTCGGAGGTAACGGCGAAGGTTGCGATCTTGTCTTGGTCGCCTGAGTACGTCCATGTCTCGCCATCGCTGTCCGGCAAGACGGTGGCCCCGCTGCTTACGGTGAACTTGCCGCGCAGCTCGCCCAAGTCGGTGCCTTCCAGCACGTTCACGCTGACCGTCCCGCCGCCCTGTGTCTGTGGGGAGAGGACGCCCACGGTACCGACGACGCTTTCCGGCGCTGTCAGGATGAAGGCGCTGACGGCGGCCTCTCGTGAGAGGGCCTTGGGCGCGTCGTTAATGTCGCCGCAGGCGGCCAAAAGGCCGGCAAAAACCACGCCCAGGCCGGCGGCGAGGGCGTACCCAAACGATGCTTTCTTTTTCATGGTAGTACTCCTTGTGTGAAAATGTAATAAAACTGGTGAAAAAAGGCAAGCGGCTGGGGTGTCGGGTGTCGGGTGTCGGGTGTCGGGTGTCGGGTGCCGGGGTTCGGGGGTTTGCGCCGAAAACGCGGGACGAGGCTGGCGCGCTGGTTTACTCCGATATACCGGCCAAAACCCCCGCCCTCCGACTACTGACTACTGACTACTGACTACTGACTACCGACTGCTGACTACCGGTTTGATTATGTTAGCAGGCGGGGGGATTTTGTGCACGCGGATCCCCCGCGGAATACTTGAGCATACCCCCCAAAATCGGGTATTTTAGGACACATGGGTACCATTCAGATGAAAACGCCGCTGGTGGAACTGGACGGCGACGAGATGACGCGCGTGTTGTGGGCGGAAATTAAAGACCGTCTGCTCGCGCCGTACATCAACCTAAAAACCGAATACTACGATTTGTCGCTGCAAAACCGCGATGCCAGCGCCGATGCCGTAACAACAGAGGCGGCGCTGGCGATTAGGCGGCTGGGCGTGGGCGTAAAATGCGCGACCATCACCGCCAACAGCGAACGCCAGCGCGAGTACAACCTGCAAGCCCTGCACCCAAGCCCGAACGCCACAATCCGCGCCCTGCTGGACGGCACCGTCTTCCGTGCGCCCATCGCGGCCCCCGGCATCCCCGCCGCCGTTGCGTCGTGGAAAAAGCCCATCGTCATAGGGCGGCACGCATACGGCGACGTGTACAAAGCAGCCGAACTCTATGCCGCCAGCGGAAACGTTGTCGAGCTGTGCTGCACGGACGCGGCGGGGAACGAGCAGCGTGTGCCGGTCGCCGTCATGCGGGGGGGCGGGGTCGTCATGGCCATGCATAACCTGGACGACTCCATCCGCAATTTCGCGCGCTGCTGCTTCCGCTTCGCCCTTGCACAGAAACTGCCGGTGTGGTTTTCCGCCAAAGATACCATATCCAAAATATATGACGGCCGCTTCAAAAGCATATTCGCGGATGTATACGAAACTGAATTCAAAACACAATGCGAAACCGCCGGTATATCGTATTTTTATACCCTGATAGACGACGCTGTATCCAGAATTATGCACAGCGACGGCGGCATTTTGTGGGCGTGCAAAAACTACGACGGCGACGTGATGAGCGACATGGTCGCCAGCGCCAGCGGCAGCCTTGCGATGATGACCAGCGTCCTTGTCTCGCCGGACGGCGCGTTTGAATACGAAGCGGCACACGGCACCATACGCCGGCACTATTACCGGTACCGCGCCGGTGAAAAATGCTCGTCAAATCCCGTCGCCCTGCTCTTTGCCTGGACCGGCGCGCTCGCCAAACGAGGCGAGCTGGACGGCCTCCCCGAGCTGGGCGCGTTTGCCGCCAGCCTCGAACGCGCCGCGCTGGATACCATCGCCGCCGGCTTTCTAACCGCCGACCTTGCGCGCATCGCACCCGCCGCCGGCAGGCCGCCTGTGGACAGCTGGACATTCCTTGACGAAATAAAACACCGGCTCGAATGGGGACGCGGTGCGCCTGCTTGATACCGCGCAGGTGGTTCCGCTCGTAAGCCGCCTCGCCCGGAAAGCATGCTGCTCGCTCGACAGCACGTACACCGCCGCACTTGCCGCCGCGCTGGAACAAGAGCGCTCGCCCTATGGCAGAGACGTCCTGCAGACCCTCATCGACAACGCCGCGTACGCACAGCAGGAAGGCATCCCCTGCTGCCAGGACACCGGCATCTGTTCAGTCTACATGGAAATAGGCCAGGAAGTCGCCTGGGCCGGCGCGCCGCTTTCGGCCATGGTCAACGAAGGCGTGCGGCAGGGGTACACGGAAGGCTTTCTGCGAAAATCCATGGTACGCTGCCCGCTCGACCGCGAGAACACCGGCGACAACACACCCGCCGTTTTTCACCCTGAAATCGTAGAAGGCGACGGCGTAAAAATAACCGTGTTCCCCAAAGGCGGCGGCTGCGAAAACAACGGCGCGTTCACCACGCTGCTGCCTGATTCAGGCGAGCGGGGAATCGTCGACTTTGTGCTGCAGACCGTCGACACCTCCGGCGGAAAAAGCTGCCCGCCGCTCACCATCGGCGTCGGCGTCGGCGGCACCATGGACTGGTGCTGCCACCTGGCAAAACGCGCCCTGCTGCGCGCGCACGGAACACGGAACCCCAACGAACGCTACGCCCGCCTTGAACGCGAAATGCTGGACACCCTCAACACACTCGGCATAGGCCCTATGGGAACCGGCGGAACCGTAACCGCGCTGGACGTACGCATCGAACAGTACCCCTGCCACATAACCGCGCTCCCCGTCGCCGTAAGCCTGCAGTGCCACGCCGCGCGGCAGGCAACGGCGTTTTTATAGCCGCAAGGGAAGCGATGATTAAATGCCAACGAGCATTTAATCATCGCTTCTTACCCCGTAATTGCGTAATGAAATGAGCAATTACAAAGGGCAATGCTGATTAGATTCGATTTAATCAGCATTGCCCAAGGAGCGCAGAGGAGTTTTCATGCTGGTACAAAAACTGATACACACACCACTAACCAAGGACGCCGCGCACGAATTGCGGGCGGGCGACATTGTTGAACTAACAGGCGAAGTGTTTACCGCGCGCGATGCCGCCCACAAGCGCATAGCGCAGACCTGCCAGGCCGGAAGCCCGCCGCCGCTTGACCTTAGCGGCCAGGTGCTATTTTACGCCGGCCCCTGCCCTGCCCCGCCGGGCCGCGTCATAGGCCCCATCGCCGCGACAACCAGCGCCCGCATGGACGGATTTTTGGAAATGATGTACCGCTATGGCCTCGCCGCCACCATCGGCAAAGGCGAGCGCGGCGACGCGGCGGCGCGCCTTTGCAAACAGTACGGCGGCGTGTACTTTTTAAGCGTTGGCGGCGCGGCGGCACTCACCACACGGCACATACGCGGCTGTAGCCTCGCCGCCTACGACGATTTAGGCACCGAAGCCATCCGAAAACTCACCGTTGAAAACCTGCGCCTCATCGTCGGTATAGACAGCGCCGGCCATGTTTTTCAGCCCGAAGAAATCAGAAAATACCGGACCTACCGGCAGCCGGACTGACAAACAACGCCATATACGCTACACTACCGGCACAGGCGGTTAAAAGCATTCCCCGCAGGGAAAGTACGCCGCCTCAATAAGGAGTAAACATTGGCACAGACAACAGGCATATTTCGCCTTAAAGAACACGGAACAACCGTTGGCAAAGAAATCGGCGCGGGACTCACCACATTTTTGACCATGGCATACATACTCGCCGTCAACCCCGCAATGCTCGGCAGCATAGGCAACGGCATGACACCCGCCGCCGTCTTTACCGCCACCGCCATAGCCGCCGCCATAGCGACAATCGTGATGGCGCTGCTGGCGAACCTCCCCATAGCACTCGCCCCCGGCATGGGACTCAACGCATTCTTCACCTACACCGTCGTTGGCGCCATGGGCTACACATGGCAAATAGCCCTGACCGCCGTCTTCATAGAAGGCCTGCTTTTCGTGCTGCTTTCACTCGTAAACGTCCGCGAAGCAATCATCAGCGCCATACCCGTCACACTCAAAAAAGCCGTCGCCGTCGGCATAGGCTTTTTCATCGCCCTCATAGGCCTGGAAAACGCGCAAATCGTCGTAGCGGCGCCGACACTCATAACCCGCGGCAGCTTTGCCAACAACCAAGCCCTCCTCGGCATAATCGGCATCGGCATCATCGCCGTCCTGTACGTCCGCAAAATACCCGGCAGCATACTCCTCGGCATACTGGCGACAACCATCATCGGCATACCATTCGGCATAACCAAAATACCCGCGGACTTCAACCCCGTAAGCGCACCCGCCGCGCCGCTCCTCTTTCAGTTTGATTTTTCGCAAATCCTCACATTCAACTTTTTAGCCGTTCTCTTTACCTTCCTGTTCGTTGACATCTTCGACACCGTCGGCACACTCGTCGGCGTAACCACCCAGGCCGGCATACACACCAAAGACGGCGCCGTCCCCCGCGCGAAACAAGCCCTCCTCTCCGACGCCCTCGGCACCATAGCCGGCGCGGCCCTCGGCACCTCGACCGTAACCAGCTACATCGAATCCACCGCCGGCGTCGCGGCAGGCGGCAGAACCGGCCTTACCGCCCTAACAACCGCCGTACTATTCCTCGCCGCCGTCGTACTAAGCCCCGTATTCCTCCTCATCCCCGTCGCGGCAACCGCGAGCGCCCTCGTATTCGTCGGTTTTATGATGATGAGCACCGCAAGCGGAATAAACTTCAAAGACCCCACCGAAGGCATACCAGCCTTCCTCACCATCGCGGCGATGCCATTTTTCTATTCAATCGGCGACGGCATAGCACTCGGCATCATCACCTACACGCTCCTCAAACTCGTAAGCGGCAAAGTCAAAGAACTCAACGCCGTAACCATAGTCATGTGCATAGTATTCGTCGCCCGCTTCTTTGTGTTCAACCACTAGGGAAGCTGATTAAATCGAATCTAATCAGCGTTGCCCTAAAAATCAGGCGGGGGGATGCCCCCCTCGCTCCAGCCCTGCCGCAAATAGCGGCATGTCTTACGCTACCCCCCAAGCAGGGGGCTCCGCCCCCCGCAACGCCCCCCAGCCCCTGCCTAAGGCAAATTTGACATTTTTTTCAAAAAGTGGTACCTTATAAGCGCTACTTAGAGAGCGTTATTTTTTGTGTTGAAATTGCCGGCGCGGGCTATCTTTGCTCTGGGAGCGAAGGACGGCGCGGGCGAAAATTTCAGGAGGTTACTTCTATGAAAGTGAATGATAGTTACAACGAGAGCGCGTCCGCACGGCAAAAACTGGAACTGCG
>JAITGR010000106.1 GCA_031280455.1 Spirochaetaceae bacterium | reverse complement strand
TAAACTGCTTAAAATCCATTTTAAGAATGCGGGCAATGACGGCGGAGGCCTCCTCCAGTATTACCGCGAGCGGGACCGCCTCGCCGTCCTCCAGCCGGTAGACGCGGCGCGCTGGCTTGCCAAACTCGTCCTTGCTGCCGGCGCGGGAACGCCGGTGTTCCCACAACGCGCGGTACCCCGCGCCGCCGGTTTCAAATTCAACCTGGGCGGCGCAAAACGATGCGCCCCGCGTCATAACCTCGTTTTTTGCCTTGCTGATGCTGCTCTGCCGGTCGGTCTGCCCGTACAGCGCAAGACAGAGCGCGTCCAGAATCGACGTTTTGCCCGCGCCGGTAGGGCCGGACAGCGTAAAAAGCCCGCCTGAAAATTCGGGCGCGGTAAAGTCAATTTTCCAGCGGCCAGCCAGCGAGTTTATGTTTTCAAACTGAAGGTTGAGAATCCTCACCCCGCCGCCTCCCCGCTGGCCGCCGCTTCGCAAGAAAGCGCCGCGTCCTCGCCGCAGGCCGCCGCCGAGTATATCTCGGCGAACATGCGCGCATACTCGGCACGCTCGGCCTCGTCCAGGTTTTCTTCGGCCAGGCGGGCGGCGAATACGTCCGGCGGCAAAAGCGCGTGAATGTCGCAGCCCTCGTCCGCCTGCGCCGCGCCGCGCTCGGGGTCGCGGGCATCCATTTTGATAAGAATCGTGTACGCCGCCGTCCGCGCTTTTTGGGTAAGCGCGTCCCAGAAATCGGCCAGGCAGCCGGTGTGTTGCGTAACCTGTACTTCGAGCCAGGCCGGCGTGTCTTTGAGCGCCTCGAGTGCGCGTTCAATTTCGGCGGGCGTGCCTCGTACGCGGTAGAGGAGCTGCCGGCAGGGGACGGCGACAGGCTGAATGGCCACGCGCCCGCCCAGCTCGACAAGGTACACCGACTTTCCGCCCGCCGCCGCCAGAGGTGGCGCCGCCACCTGCGGTGGTGCCGCCACCTGCGGTGGTGCCGCCACCTGCGGTGGCGCAGGCTCCGCGTCAAACAGCGACCCCGCGCCGGACGCTGCCGCAGCCTCTGGTGGCGCAAAACCCGGCGCTTCGGCAAACCTCAGCGCAAACGGCGAGCCGGAGTCCCGGCACACCTCGCCACCGGAGGTGGCGCCGCCCTGTCCGGCGCTTTGCGCCGTGTGCAGGTGCCCCAGCGCAATGTAGTCCGCCGGCGGCAGACTGGCGGCAGGAAACGCCGAAAGGCGGCCAACTTCGCGGGCGCGCTCGGAGGCGTTGTCGGAGAGCGCCGCGCCGGATAGGTACAGGTGGCCGGTCATAACGATGGGTATGCGCTGCGCGGCGGCCTGCGCCCGTGCTTGCGCGGCGGCGTAGACGGCGTGGTAGTAGTCCGCGAGCGCACGGCGCGTGTTCTCTGTCAGCGCTTCGGCATCGTCCAGGCTGGCGCTGACGCGCAGGTCTTTTTCGCGCAGGAAGGGCACGGCGCAGACCAGCAGCGCACACGAGCCGTCCTCGCCGGCGACCTCGAACACCGCCTCCTCTGGCGCGCCGGCTGTGCAGACAACGTGGATGTGCAGATGCGAAAGCAGGCCGCCCGATGCGGCGAGGAAGCCGGGCGAATCGTGGTTGCCGGCGACGATGAACACGGCTTTTAACGTGGTAATAGGCACCAGACTGGCCAGAAAGCGGTAGTACAAGTCCTGGGCAAAAACCGGCGGCGTGTAGGTGTCAAAAATGTCGCCGGATACAATCAGCACATCGACACGCTCGCGGTCAATAAAGGCGGCCAGCCAGGAAAGGAAGGCTTTTTGCTCGGCGGCGCGCTCTTCCGTAGCCAAAAGCGCCCCCAGATGCCAGTCGGAGGTGTGCAGCAGTTTCATGGAACGATACGCCGTCCAGCGTGGTTAGACGTTCAGCGCGGGCGGAACAAACAAATCGCCCTGTTTATCAGCCGCCTGCTCTTTGGCAGACAGCGACTTTATTATCACCTGCCGGTTGTCCAAAAGCGAACTGAGCGAAAGTTTTTGGTGCAGGCGCGAGATTATCTGCGCGAACAGCTTACTCACATTCACATTCACGTACCACTCACGCTTCAGCAACTCGCTGTGGTGTACCGCGTTCGTCCCGATAATCCGGTAAAAATACCCCTGCCGGTACGCTTCATCAAAAAACGTAACGGCGTCGCCAGAAAACAGCGGTAAACTAATAGCCGCAATCACCTTACCCGCGCCCGCCTCTTTGAGAAACTGCATCGCTTTAAGCAGCGTACCGCCGGTACCGACCATGTCATCGGCCATAAACACATTTTTACCGTGTACGCTACCCAGCAGATTCATCACCGCAATATTGTTATCCGCCGCGTTTTTGCTGACGTGCGAATAATCGCGCTCTTTGTACAAAAGCGCCAGCGGCTTTTTAAGCGCAGTCGCGTAAAACTTATTCCGGTCAACCGCGCCGGTATCCGGCGACACAATAACCAGATTATCCAGTTCGGACGGCGACGGCATAATCGTAAACAGCGCCTTAATAATCTGATAGCTCGCGTGCAGGTTTTCAAACTTCACCTTGTTAAAACCGTTAATCAACTCGCGCGAATGAATATCCAGCGTAATAATACGTTTAACACCGAGCATCTCCAGCACCGACCCAATCCGGCTCGCCGTCAACCCCTCGCGCCCTTTACGCTTATGCTGCCGTGCGTACGGATAGACCGGAATGACAACCGTAATCTGCTCGGCAGCCGCCTGCATAGCCGCGTCGATCGTAACATACAAAGCCATTAAATTATCGTTTACCGAAAAAACCCGCGTTTCATTCCCGTCGTTAATCTTAATCGGACTATGGTTTTCGACATCCTGAAAAATAAACAAATCCTTGCCGCGAATAGATTTAAGTATCTCACACTTAAACTCGCCGTTGGCAAACATCGAAAAACGCGCCGGCACCTTGAATTTAGGCGAGCGCACACCCAAAGCCCCCGAATAATGCGGCAGCGACGGCGAGGCGACCTCGCTAATAAAGCGAATACGCCGGACAATATCCTCCATCGGCATAGCATAGCGCTTGGACATGTCATTCGCCGCCCGCTCAAAAACTTTGTGGTAATTATTTTTTAAGTGAACAATAACCTGTTCGGCAAACATCTCAGCGCCTGGGCACGCCAAAACAGCAAGATTTGCCGGATTCCAATAATACATGGTATCCAAAGCCTAGCACACCCAGTCAAAATAAACAAGAGCCCGCCGCAAAAACGCCATCCCTATCTCCACTGCGCCCTTTTCAAGACGGGACGAACTGGGTACGCTATAGGGCATGATAATTGCTTCGATAGACATTCAGAATGGAAAAGTTGTCCAACTGCGGCAAGGAAAAGATTTGGTGCTGGAACGGGACGACGCGCCGTCCTGCGCCCGCGAATTCGATGTTTTTGGCGAAATCGCCGTCATCGACCTGGATGCCGCGCGCGGTTCGGGGTCGAATGAAACCCTCGTGCACAGCCTCCTGCGCAAAGGAGAATGCAGAGTAGGCGGCGGCATCCGTACCGTGGAACACGCCGCACACCTGGTAAGCCTGGGCGCTGTCAAAGTGATAATCGGCTCCTCCGCCTTTACCCAAATTGATGGCCGCTACGCCGTCAACGGCGAATTTCTGGAAGCGCTGGCACACCGCATCGGCAGAGAACGCCTGATTGTCGCGGTTGACGCCCGCGACGGCATAATCGTCGTGGACGGCTGGCAAACCTCGACCGGCCTGCCGCTCGCCCAGACCGCGCAAGCCCTGGAAAAGTACGCCGGCGAACTTCTGTGGACCTGCGTCGAACACGAAGGGACGCTTTCGGGCATCGACATGGCGGCGGCCAAGGAGCTGCGCACGGCGGTCGACTGCCGGATAACCGCAGCCGGCGGCGTTTCGACCCTGGCCGAAATCGAGGCGCTTTCGGCGCTGGGCTGCGACGTTCAGTTAGGCATGGCGCTGTACACCGGAAAAATTACCCTGGCAGACGCATTTATCGCCAGCCTCGACTGGAAAAAAACAGACGGCCTGGTGCCGGTCATCGCCCAGGCGCGCGACGGCCAGGTTTTAATGACCGCGTATGCGGACAAAGAAGCGGTGCTGCAGAGTTTTGCGCGCGGCAAGTTGTGCTTTCACAGCCGCCGCCGCGATTGCTTGTGGATGAAGGGCGAACACTCAGGCAATGTGCTGCGCCTGCTGCGCCTGCGCGCCGACTGCGACCACGACGCGCTGCTTGCGACCGTCGAACCGGCGGGGCCGGTGTGCCATACCGGCGCATGGTCGTGCTTTGAAACCGGCCGCCGCTACACGCTGGACTACCTGCAAAGTGTAATCAGCGAGCGCCTCCAGAACGCGCCCGCCGGCTCGTATACCGCCAGCTTAACTTCGGAACGTGTCCGGCGAAAAATCATGGAAGAAGCGTACGAAGTGTGCACCGCCCGCGGCACGGACGAGGTTATCTGGGAAGCCGCCGACCTCTTTTACCACACCGCGGTACTGCTTGCCAAAGAAGGCGTGCCGGTATGCGACGTGCTGGGCGAGCTGGACAGGCGGCATAAAAAATGAGCCGGCGCTTCATTACGCCGCTCATTACGCCGATACAGTAACAAGGGATTATAATGGCGGAAAAACCACAACTTTCAATAGTATCGTACACCCAGGGAACCTACATCATTGTTGAAGGGAACCGTGATGCGAGCAAATTTTTTATCATCCAGCGCGGCAAAGTGCTCGTTACCGGCATGAATATGGACACGGAATCGGGCGACGCACGGACACTGGGGCCGGGCGATTTCTTCGGCATCCTTGCGGCCATGTCGGGACACACCCAGGTCGAAACGGCGCAAGCCATTACCGACACGCTGCTTGTTTCCGTTAATGTACAGCAGTTTGAAGGCCTCATCCAGTACAACACGCCGATAGCGATGAAAATTATACAGCAATTTTCGCGGCGTGTGCGCCAGTTGAATAACGCGCTGGCCGAACTTACGACAAAGGGCGAAAATAAAGACGACGACCCCGAGATTTTGTTCAGGAACGCGCAGTATTACGCGGCAAAAAAAGATTTTCTCAAAGCGTTTTACTGCTACCGGCGGTATATTGAATGTTACCCGCAGGCCGAACACAAACAGAACGCGCTGGTGCAGCTCAAAGAACTTCAGCAATACAACAAAATAGGCTGGACATCCATCCCCGGCAACGATTTTCAGCGCAAATACCCCAAAAACACCCTCATTTGTGCCGAAGGCGAAGTCGGCAAAGAAATGTACATAATCCAGAGCGGGCGCGCCAACATTATCCGCGTTGTAAACGGCGCCGAAATCGTGCTGGCGGTGCTCAAGCCGGGGGATATGTTTGGCGAAATGTCGCTTTTGGAGTCCAAGCCCCGCTCTGCCGGCGCTGTGGCGCTGGAGGACTGCACCGTGCTTACCGTGTCGAAGGAAAACTTCGAGACCATGACCGCGACCAAGCCCCAGCTTATCGCGCGGCTGACCCAGAACCTCGCCGGACGTATATGGTTTAGCTATAAACAACTCGCCAACGCGCGCATGAGCGACCCGACCGCGCGCTTTTTTGATACGCTGTACATGCACCTGGAAAAAGAAAAAGTGAATTTTGCCCCGCATACCTCGTATGTATTCAATTTGGGATTCGACCAGCTTTTGCAGATGGCCAACGTTCCGCCAACCGAAAAGCGCCATATTATGCGCGCCATAGAAGACAACAAAGCGTTCAAACTGGTGTCCGATAAAATTATGACATCCGATGTCATAGAAATTGTCAAACTGAGCGATTTCTATAAAAAACAGTATGCCCGCACCCATAAAAAATAAATGGTTCAACATGAATACAGCAGGCCAAAAACAAAAGAAAGCGTACTTCCCCCTTTTTTGGAGATTTGCGGCGTTTATAATAATCGCATACACCATTTCTTTTTGTACGCTTTCTTTTTCACTGCAAAAAATGCTGTATCCCGACGCGGAACAAAAAGCCCTCTCCCGCGCCCTCGCGGCGAACAAAGACGCGGCGGCATTGATAAACGTTGTGTTTAACAATGTAAAAAACAACACACTCTTTTTTATCAACATGCTGAATAACTCCGCAGGCGATGCCGAGCGAAACGCGCTGACCTATACCTTTTACAAAGCAAACCCGAATATAGCCGGAATTGTCATACAAAACAAAGACGGCAGCGTACAAAAAATTATCAATATAGATTTATTGAATACAAACATACTCGACTATTCGGCGTTTGATTATTTTCTAAAAACATACCAGAACGACCTTGCCGCCGCCGCCGCCCTTGGCGGAGACGTGCTGAACGCGGAGCCGGTTTTTGAATACCCCGTGCTGGTCTACGCGCTGGGCGAAGCGCCGCAGGTTTCCCGCGGCGCGTACTACTACTGCTTTTTCCTGGCCGCCGACGTCCTCGCGGCGTTTTCCCCTGCCAACGGTACTGCCGAAGGCGCAGACGCCGGCAGCGGATTGCTGGCCAACCGGCGCGGCGGCCTGGTACTCCACACCAACGCCGCGCTCTCCCGCGCCGGAGGGCAGGCCGGAGACGCGGCGCGGGAAGCGGCGGCAGACAGCCGCCCCTCCGGCGCTTTCGTGCGGCTGCGCGGCGGCGAAAAGCAAATTGTCGCGTTCAGAAAAACCGACTTTGGCGGCATTGTGCTGCGAGAATACTCCGCCCGCGCGGCAGAGGCCGGAGTGCGCGGCGCGCTTACCAGCGCGCATCTGCTACTCGCCGCGTTTTTGTGCATAACGCTGTTTGCCGCGCGGCTTTTAACCCGGCGGCTGCTGTCGCCGCTCTGCCGCCTGGAAGACGCGATACGCGCGGCGCGCGAAGGCGACTTTTCCTTTGAACTTTCGCCTGGCCGCGCCGACGAGACAGGCCGGCTTTTGTCTGGCTTTGCGGCGCTGGCATCTTCTGTAAAAAACCTGGCGGCATTTACCAGTATGCAAATCGCGCGCGCCGCGCTGCACGGCGAGCTGGGCGATACCATCGTGAAAAAAAACGTCGTATGCGGCTGCGTCAACATCGAAAATTTAGGCGACATAAAAAAAAGAACCAGCACGCTCGACCTTGGCGTGTATATATCGGCGTTTATATCAATCGTAAACAACTGCGCGCTTAAAACAAACGGCGCGGCGGAACAATTTTCCGGCGGCGCTATAAGCTGCCACTGGGGCTGCGCGCACACAACCGGCAGCAAGAACCACGACACCCTCAACGCCGCCCGCGCGTTTTTGCTAATGCGCGTCGCGTTCATTGACTTTAACAACGAACAAAAAAGCAAAAACAAACCGCCGCTGCGCGTAAGTTTCGCGCTCGATTGCGGCGTTGTCAGCGCCGGACTTGCCGGCGGGCGGCTTAAAAAAGAGTATGTCGTTTTTGGCAACACAACGAAAAACGCAAAAAACACAGCGCTTTTGAATCATCTGGATATAGCCGATATTATAATAAGCGAAAAAATTTATTTGCGTATACGCAAATACATCATCGTTTGCGAAGCGGACGGTTTTGACCCCGCCAAAATAAAGCGGTTTTTCGCCCTCATCAACCTAAAGACGGAGGAAGGCGTTACGCAGCCCATACCGCGCAACCGCGCGGAGCTGCGAAAATTACTGGATATAGCCAATGAAAGTACTCGCGGCACTGATTAATGTATGCATACTGTTTGTATTTTTCGCCGGTTCCGTCTACTCGTACACACGCTTCAAAACCGGCTTTGACGACACCATCTCCCGCCAGAAAGCCGCCGCCGGACTGCTGCGCCCCGCGCCGCCCTCTCCCCCCGCGTCCGCCCATCCCCCCCTCAGCGGCGTACCGCGCGCCCCCGAACCGGCAGCCCCGCGCGACGGACAGTTTTTTTACAACGGGCCGGGGAATTCGGGCGTGCATTTTTTGTGGCGCGAAGCAGAAAGCGCCGCCTTCTACACCATACGCATTTCCGCGCGCGCCGACCTGCGCCAGCCGCTTTTTAAGGAAACCGTCTGCGGCAACTCGTATATACTGCCGCCTGCCGCCGCCGCGATGCTGCCGGAAACCGTCTTTTACTGGGGCGTTATGCAAACCGATATTGAAGGCGAAAGCTCGCCCTACTCCCCGCCGCGCAGTTTCCGCGCCGGTTTATGGCAGTAATGGCGACGCTGGTTAGATTCGATTTAATCAGCGTTGCCTAAGAGCGTTGCCGTTTCCGGCGGCGCGAGCAGCGGACGCGCGTCGTCCAGCCAGCTGACTGAAAGGCTAGAGAACGGAGAGGCGGCGCACACGGAAAAATGAAACGCGCCCGCGTCGCGCGAAAAAAACCACATGCCGCCCAGGGTGAAAATTTCGCTGTCCGCCCAGGGTGAAAAATCGAAGGCGCGTTCGCTCGCGCCGCCAGCAAAACCGCAGCCCGCACATTTGAGCTGACTTTCTTTAAGCGTCCAGAATTTCGTGGCGCGGTCCATACGCCGCCGCTCGCCGCCGCTAAAAATCCGCGCCGCCGCCCGCTCCCGGCGCGGGCTTGTGATGCGGTCTTCAAGGTCAAAGCCCACCGCGCCCCCCCCGCGCCGGACGGCGACGGCGACAACCGTTTTTGAGTGGGATATGCTAAACGAAACCTCCCGCGCCCGCTCCCCGGCGACGGCAGGCTTGCCGGCGCTGTTGTACGTGAAATCGGGCGAGAAGCCCAGCTCGCGGCGGAGCAGGAGGTAGGCCAGCGCCCGCGCCGCCGCCACGGACGGTGCGGCGGAAGCAGACGGCCGCCTAAAAACCGGCAGACACTCGACCAGGCGCGCGACCAGCGGCGCTTCCAGCGCCGGATAGCCGCTAAAGCCGCTGACTCGTATCACGGGCTTTCGGGCGGCGGCGGCGGCGGCGCGGCGGTGTCCGGCGCGGCGGCATCCGCCGGGGCGGGCGCGTCCACGGCGGCGGCCTCGTCTGCCGGTGCCGGCGCGGGTGGCGGCACGCTTGCTTGCGGGCGCGGCACGCTTGCTTGCGGACGCGGCGGGGCGGCGAGCGCCGGCGGCGCTGCGGCGGCGGGTGCGTCCGCAGCGGCGGCATCGTCCGGCGGCGGGGGAGGAGGGCGGCTTACCTCGTCGATAAAACGCTGAAAAACAGCCGCCGTGTTTTCGGCGCATTCAAGGCCGCCCCAGGCGCGCGAGCCCGCGCCGCCTGATAAAAACCGCAGTACCGGATACTTGCGGGGCACGTCCGTCCAGTCCAGCGCCCCGACACGCGGGAGGCTCATCGTGGACACAAAGCCCGCCTGCTCCCGCGCCGTTTTGTATACGGCCGCGTACCTCGCGCCGCCGTCCGCCGAGATGATAAAGCGCACCGGCCTTTTGGGGCGCGGCACAGCGTCCGGTTCGCTGACTTTGACCGGCAGCCGCCTAAAAATCCAGTTTTCTATTTCGCCGGTAATTTTAAGAGGCCAAAACGAATCATCGACCGCCCGCGGCGTAAACGGTTCGCTGGGATAGGCTGAGTGCAGCAGGCTTTCGACCGCGAGCGCGCCGCGAAACTGCGGGCAGCCGGCGAGGAAGCTGTCATCGCCGGCCAGCGCCGCCGCCGCCGCGCCGCCGGCGCCGTAGCCTATGACGACAAACGGCCGCTCCGGCCAGCGTTTCCGCAATTGTTGAGCGACAAACGCAATGTCGGCGCGGCGCTCGTTTTCCATTTTGGCGGCAATGCGGTTTTCGTCGCGGTAGCTCCGTCCGCGGGTAACCACCTTCCAGTTCCGCACGACTTGGTGTATCGACGGCATAAACAGCGACCCGTCGCTTTTGTACGCCGGCAGGTCGAATCTTTTGCGGGAAAACGTTACGGCAAGGCTGCCCCGCAGCGCCAGATTGGCGCACACGGTATCCACAACACCGGCGCTGCCGGTAAGCGGCGGGGCAACCAGCACGAGCGGGGCGGAGGGATTGTGTGCCGATTCGGTATATATACGAATTGTATATATAGCATCATCAGCGGTGTTTTCTGCCTGAAAACTTTCGACCGGTTTTGCAAGCAGTTTGGTGCTGTCCAGCGGCAGAAAGATGAGGGCTATAGCAATGACCAGTGTTAAAAAAAATATATGTACAAAAAAAGAGGCAAAACTCCGGTCGATAAAGTCGGTGTTGCGCAGACGGGAAACATGGGCGGAGAGGTCGCGCGAGTTTGCAATGTTTGCGGCAAGGCAGTAGAACAGCAGCGGCAGACATTCGGGGCGAAAGCCGTATACGGCAAATATGCCCGCGATGCACAAAAACGCGATCAGGGGAAACCACACAATCCCGTCGATCGTCCAGAGCGATTTTACAAAGGGGCGGAGTACCGGCATGAATAAAAAAAATGTTACCAGTACTTCAAGAATGCCTAAATCTAAATCCTGCATGTATACGCATCTCCCCGCAGCCGTATTTCGCCGGTAACAAAACATTCCGGCTCCCGCGCCCCGTCGCGCAGAATACGCAGCTCCCCGCCGCGCCCTATGCCGTCCAGCACGCCGTACACTTCCCGTGCGCCGGACGGCGCGCCGTCCGCGCCGCCGGCGGCAAAGCACACCCGCTCGCCGCGCAGGTACAGCCGCGCACGCACCTGGTCTATAAACGAATCGTCCGTACGCAGGCCGTAAAACAGCCGTTCCAGAATTATCGCCAAAAGCGCGCGGCGGGCGCTCCCTTCCCAGCCGCCCCCGCTGGAGTCGCCGCCCCCGCTGGAGGCGCCGCCCCCGCTGTAGCCGTCCAGCACCCCCGCGCCCGCTTCGTTGACGATGCTGGTCGCGTGGGGCGCGCCTGCAAAGACCGTCTGCGCGACATTCACCCCGATACCAGCAAACACGCATGTACCGTCGCTTTCAACCAGAATTCCGGCGGTTTTACGGCCGCTAATCATAACATCATTCGGCCACTTTATCGCAAGTTTACCCGCCAGCGCGGGGGCAAACTGCTCTATGGCACAGCAGACGGCTAGGCCGGCCTGCAGGCTGAACGCGGGCGGTATGGCCGAAAACTGGCCGTAGCGCAGAATGACCGTACACAGCAGATTTTCCGCCGCCCGCGATTCCCACACCCGCCGCGCCGTTCTGCCGCGGCCTGCGCTCTGGAAGTCCGCCGCGACAACCGTGCCGTGCGGCGCGCCGTCTTTTTCCACCGACCGCGCCACGTCCATGGTGCTGGCGCATACAGGAACATGATACACCGGTGCGTTAAATGGATTCATTTTATATACATAAGATCAGGCGTTATACATCCGCGTGCGGGGTTTTTTCCTTGGGCGCAAGCCGCGCGGCAATCAGCACGGCCTTGTAGTAAAAATACGAAAACACCCGAAAAAACCGCACCGGTTTTTGCAGACAGTACCCTATCCATTCAAAACCAATATTAAAAACCCAGCGCGAAGGCCGCTTGCGCCGTTCAGAGAACACGTCAAAAATGTCGCTGCACCATAAACGCAGCCCGGGATTGAGCAGCGTTCTGTTGTGCGCCAGCCACCCCTCGCGCCCGCGTATACCCTGGCCGGCCAAAAGAAGCGCGGGCGTTGACTTGCGAATTATCTTTACAATGAGTTCTTCGTTTTGTTTTTTGAAATACCCGGGATAGCGCCCGATAATACGCAGACGCGGAAACGTCTGGTGTATATTTTTTTCGGTTTTTGCGAGTACCGGCGGTTTGCCGCCCAGTATATACACCGACTGTTCACGCTTTTCCAGAATGGTAAGCAGACTGATAACAAAGTCGAACGGCATATATCGCACCGGCGGACGCAGCTTTAGAAACTTTGCGCCGCGCACAAGACTTTTGGAAATAGGAATGACCAGCGCCGCGTTCTGCACATAGCTGCGGTACTCGCCCTGCCGCCTGGCGCGCAGTAAATCCCACACCGAAAGCAGCACAATGTCGCGCCCGCGCCCTTCGGCAAGCAGCGCGTATACAACTTCTTCCAACTTGTCCGCCGGAACCACATCCAGCGGAACTTTTAATAATTCTATTCTTTCAAGGCCGTCCACGTTTCTTTCTCCAACAACACCGTGCGGACAGCCGCGAGCGCGTACAGTGCGGCGGTTTCCGTCCTTAAAATCGTGTTACCTACAATTATCGGCGAAAAACCCGCTTCTATAAACAGCCCCGCTTCCCGCGCGCTAAAGCCGCCCTCCGGCCCCACCGCGACGGCCACAAGGTCAGGCGGCGGCGAGAGGACGCGGTGCAGCGCGGCGGGGCGCAGCGGGATTTCGTGCAAGAACACGGCGCGGGCATCTGCCACGGCGCTCTGCAAGCCGTGCCAGCGCTCCAGCATGGCCGCAAACGGCAGCGGCGCGTCCAGCGTGGTTTCTACCGGCGAGCCGCACTGCTGGCGTGCCTGGCGGATAATCGCGCGCAGCCGCTCCTCCCGCGCCGTGCCGTCTGTGCCGTGTACGGCACAGCGCTCCGCATAAAACGGCACCACACCCGCCACGCCAAGTTCCGCCGCCTGCCGGACAATGAGCTCCAGTTTGGGCGCGCGGGGGACGGCCTGAAAAAGATAGAGCGGCGGGCTTGCCGCACGGTTGTGCGGTTCCTCGCAAACATGCGGTAAACATTGCACAACGACGCAGCGCGCGTCGACGGCGCGCACTTCTACGTGCGCCCTGCTGCCGTCCGGCAGCACCGCGGGGAAGCCGTCGCCAACCGTAACGCGGCGCACCCGCGCAAGGTAGCGGTAATCCGCGCCCCGCAGCCGGACAAAGCCGTCCGCATCCGGCGGACTGCTGATAATGAACTGTTTCATGCTTTGGCGGCGTTATTCGCCGTCATCATCCGGCTTTTTTCTGGCAATGACGATTTTCTTGCCGCTCGCAGGGGGGCGCCGTTCGCCGTCTGCGGCATCGCCCGCACGGTCGTGGCCCCCGCCGTGCGGTTTGGCGTGCGCGGCGCGTTTTTGTTCACGTATTGTTTTTTCAAACACTTTGAGCGCCTGGTCAAAGCCTTTAAGAAATTCCGGCAAATCCTCATCAAACACAATGACCGACTGCCGTTCAAATCCGCCGGAGTCCCT
>JAITGR010000080.1 GCA_031280455.1 Spirochaetaceae bacterium | reverse complement strand
CCACACACTCGCGGGCGAATTTGCACCATTTAACGCAGCTTTTGGTGTCGTTAAAGGCGACAAAGCCGCATTTTTCGCATACGCCCTGCATGTCAATGGAAAACAGGTCGATGTCGCCGCCGCACACAGGGCAGGTTTTGGTCGTAAGACTGGGCGTGCGGATGTTTTCCGCGCCCGGGCAGCGGTAGGTCATACGTATTCCTCCCAGGCCTTTATTTCCAGGCCTTTGTCTTTATAATACTCAAGCGCGTCGATAAAAGCCTGGGCTACTTTGATGTTCGTAATAAGCGGCACGTCAAAGTCGACTGCCAGGCGGCGGATAAGGAAATCGTTTTTCAGCTCTTTTTCTTCGCTGTTTTTGGGAATGTTGATGATTAAATCCAGCCGCTGGTTTTGTATGCATTCTTGTATGTTCGGCGACTTCGATTCCAGCGGCCAGTACAACTCTTCCGCGTCAACGCCGTTTGAGCGCAAAAACCGCGCCGTTCCCCGGCTGGCGCACAGCGAAAACCCCATGCCGGCCAGTTTACGCGCCGAAAGCAAAAACGAGATTTTGTCTTCGATGGGGCCGGTTGAAAGCAGTATTTTTTTTTGCGGAATGCGGTAGCCGACCGAAAGCATGGCTTTAAGGAAGGCGTCGTTCATGTCCGCGCCTATGCAGCCGACTTCGCCGGTGGAGGCCATTTCCACGCCGCACACCGGGTCCGCGCCGCGCAGACGCGAGTAGCTAAACTGGGCGGCTTTAACGCCCACCCACTCCAGGTCGAGCGCCGAGCTTTTAATTTCGGGGACAGCCTCGTCCAGCATGGCGCGGACGGCAATGTCTATCATGTTGACGCGGCTCACTTTGGAACAGAACGGAAAACTCCGGCTGGCGCGCAGGTTGCATTCAATAACCCGAATCCGGTTCCGCTGCGCCAAAAACTGAATGTTGAACGGGCCGGTAATAAAGAGCGCGCGCGCTATGCGGCTGGAAATTTTGCGGACTTTGCGTATGGTTTCGATGTACAGACGCTGGGCGGGCAGCGCGACAGTCGCGTCGCCGGAATGGACGCCGGCGTTTTCAACATGTTCGGTTATCGCGTTAAAAATAATTTCGCCCCGTTTCGCCACCGCGTCAATTTCGATTTCCTTTGAGTTTTCGATAAACTTGCTTATCACAACCGGATGTTCGGCGGACACGCCGGCCGCTTCTCGCAGGAATTTTTCCAGCGACTGGTCGTTCCAGGCTATGTTCATCGCCGCGCCCGAGAGGACGTAGCTTGGCCGGATGAGGACGGGGTAGCCGGCTTCGCGGGCAAAGTGCTTCGCGTCCTCAAGGCTGGTCAGCTCGCGCCACTGGGGCTGCTCTATGCCGAGCTCGTCCAGCAGGCTGCTGAACTTGTTGCGGTCTTCGGCTTTGTCGATATTGGCCGGACTGGTGCCGTAAATCAGCACGCCCGCGTCGAACAGTTTGGTCGCCAGGTTGTTCGGCGTCTGGCCGCCCATCGACAAAATAACGCCGTCCGGCTGCTCGCGCTCGTAGATGTCCATGATGCGTTCCAGCGTCAGCTCCTCAAAATAGAGGCGGTCAACCATGTCGTAATCGGTCGAGACGGTTTCGGGATTGCAGTTTACCATTATTGAATAGCGCCCGCACGAGCGCGCGGTTGCCGCCGCGTTGACGCAGCACCAGTCGAACTCCACCGACGAGCCTATGCGGTAGGCTCCCGACCCCAGCACCATAACGCCGCGCCCGGCGGCCGGCACGTCGTCTTCGCTGCCGTTGTAGGTCATGTACAGGTAGTTTGTCTGCGCCGGATACTCGGCGGCAAGCGTGTCGATTTGCTTAACCACCGGCCGTATGCCCCGCGCCTCCCGCAGTTTGCGCGCCGCTTCCTCGCTGGTACCGCACAGCTCGCCTATGCGCGCGTCGGAAAAGCCCTGCTGTTTTGCCCGCCGCAAAAGCGCGGCGGAAGGCTCGCCGCCTGAGCGTGTTTGCGCCGCCAGCGCGGTTTCGGTTTCCCACACCAACCGGATTTTGTGCAGGAACCACTTGTCGATTTTGGTGGCGGCGTGAATTTTGTCAACGCTCCAGCCTTCGGCCAGTGCGCGGTAGATGATGAATATGCGCCGGTCAGTCGGATTTTTCAGCGCCGCGCCAATATTTTTTAGCCCCGCGCCGCAAAAGCGCTCCTCGCCGGCCAGCCCGGGCGCGCCTATTCCAGTACGCATGCGCAGCGCTTTCTGCAAGGCTTCCTCAAAAGTGCGCCCTATGGACATAACCTCGCCCACGCTCTTCATCTCGCTGCCCAGCCGCAAGTCGACGTTTTTGAACTTGCTTAAATCCCAGCGCGGCACTTTGACCACGCAGTAATCCAGCGCCGGCTCGAAGCAGGCCTTTGTTACGCGGGTAACGCGGTTTTCAATCTCCGGCAGCGTGTACCCCAGCGCCAGCTTCGCCGCGACAAACGCAAGCGGGTAGCCGGTCGCCTTGGAGGCCAGCGCGCTGGAACGGGAAAGCCGTGCGTTCACTTCGATAATGCGGTAGTCTTCGGCTTTGGGATTAAAGGCATACTGAATGTTACACTCGCCAACTATGCCCAAATGTTCGATTACATCAATAGAAACGCGGCGCAGCAGGTGGTATTCGCTGTCGGAAAGTGTTTGCGAAGGAGCTACAACTATGGAATCGCCTGTGTGAATCCCCAGCGGGTCGAAGTTTTCCATGTTGCAGACCGTTACGCAGTTACCGGCGCAGTCGCGCACCACCTCGTACTCAATCTCCTTCCAGCCGCCCAGCCATTCTTCCACCAAAACCTGCGCCCCGCCGGAAAAGCGCGTCTGGGCAAAGGCTTTTTCGCACCGCGCACGCAGCTCGCGTTCATTTTTGCACATACCGCTGCCCGACCCGCCCAGCGCGAACGCGGCGCGCACCATTACCGGATAGCCCAGCTCCCGTGCGGCCTCGATAGCGTCATCTGTCCGCGTACAAGCCCTGCCCCGCGCCGAAAGCGCGCCTATCTCGTCAAGCCGCTTGACAAAACGCTCGCGGTCTTCGGTATCTTCAATAGACTGCACCGGCGTCCCCAGCACACGCACGCCGTACTTAAACAAAATGCCCTGCCGTTCCAATTCCACGCCGCAGTTAAGCGCGGTCTGGCCGCCGAAAGACAGCAAAATGCCGTCCGGCTCCTCTTTTTGAATCACTTTTTTTACATACTCAACCGTTACCGGCAAAAAATACGTCGCGTCGGCCATGCCTTCGCTGGTCTGAATGGTGGCAATGTTGGGGTTAATGAGGACGGTTTTAACGCCCTCTTCCCGCAGCGCTTTAAGCGCCTGGGAGCCCGAATAGTCGAACTCACCGGCCTGTCCTATTTTAAGGCCGCCTGATCCGAGCAGTAAAACTTTTTGGGGAACGCGCATTACACCACCCAGTATAGCGCACGCGCAGCCGAATCGCAAGAGCACGAATTGCCTAAAAAGTTTTCTAGCCGAAAAGGGGCGTTGACATTTTTTCCGCCCCCATGCTACCCTGCCTTCACTATGCACGCAAACGTTGGCCAGCAGGCACCGCTTACGGTGGCACGCTCGCGCAATTTTTCCTCAAGTTTAACGGCCAACCACAACACACACACCACACACATACGCACCACACCCACACACACACACACACACCCACATTGAATTCGCCCCTCCGCCAGTAAGCGGGCGTAATGCGGGGGAGAGGTCTGCCCAGTCGCGGGGGACGGGTTTCAGGGGCCAGGGGTCGGGGATTTTACTCCGATATGCGTTACTCAACGTAGACTGCGCTCTTTACCCCGGTATATCGACAAAAACCATGACCCCCGGCACCCGACCCCTGACCCCCGAAAAACGCCAATGCCGCCGGATGCGTCCGGCGTTTGGGGGCGGCTTCGTAGAGGCGGCTCAATATAAAAACCGCGCTGTTTGTAGCCATGCAAGCGGCGTTATAGGAGAAAATTATGGCAAAGAAGGTGGTTTTAGTGGTTGGTTTGGTCTTTATGACTGCGGCGGGCGCGTTCG
>JAITGR010000066.1 GCA_031280455.1 Spirochaetaceae bacterium | reverse complement strand
CCACTTCTATACATATTGCCGTCAACGACTAAATATAATTTTTGCGAATAGGTCAGCAGCATATAATCCAGAAATGTCTTCATGTGGACGGCTTTATCTAATCCTGCCGCATTGGCTATATGCGCAATTTCGCCGGGGGCAACATACACAAAATCGAATTTTTTTGCTTTATTCACAAATGTTATACTGTCTGAAGTTACAAGGATTTTTTCTCCGTTGTTTTCGTCGTGTATTTCCTGTAAATGTTCAAGGCATCTTGATATAAGCGCCTGCCGATCTGCTTCCGGCAAAACCAAGGTGCTGCCAGCTTCATTAAAATCCCCCAGCAACGCCAGAAATCTAAACGATGCCGATATAAAATTGCCGCCGATTTGCGATAGATGATAGTCTATCAAAGCCTGTAATTCAGGGGAAGGCTTAAACAAGAAATCAAACAACGCACCGTATTCGATCTCGGCGATAAACAGATCTGCTGTTACATGCAATTGTGTATACTGTTCTAATAAATTTTTAATTTTTGGTACAACATCTGGAACGTTCCGGTGAAGCCCAAAATCGCAAATAGCGGATTCCCGAACATCATAGATAATATCGTTTGGCGCAATAGTCCAATCATATTTGTTGGGCACAAGGTAATTGATAAGGGAAACGGGACTTGTAAAATTGATTTTGAAATCAACTCCCAGGTCGCGGGCAATCGTATAGAGTGACACTATACTGCTTAATCTGTCTGCCAAACCAGCCGCATACCGTCTGCCGTCGGCAAAGTAAATTATTTTTTTTGTATTTTGACTGGCGGAATATTTTTGGTTACGAACAGTATTTTTATGGTAATGTTTTTTAAGGAACTTTTTTGAGTTTCCGTACTTATCCCATGAAATCGTATTCCATATTAAAAGTAAGCCATACGGCATGAATGCTTTGATGATTTTCTTCAATCGCCTAACCATTACACGTCCCTCGCGTCAGGGCAGACTTCTCTCCAGAATTAAGCCCCAAGATTGGTAGAGGGGTGAATTCAGTGTGTGTGTGTGTGTGTGTGTGTGTGTGTGTGTGTGTTCGGCAGACGGGCTGCTAAACTTGAGGGAAAATTGCAATGTGTGCGACGCTGACCAGTGGCTGCTTGCATACTTGCAAGTAGGCTACCGTATACCATGAAAAACGTCAAGTGTACGAACCTTGATTTCGCTTGGCCACTGCCCGCGATGCCCGTGCCTTGAAAATATTGGCTTTTTATTCTAGGCTTATGCGGCGATGATGATAGATTTATATTCTCCCGGGATTAAGCGTAAAGAAATGGACGGTGTTTTGACCGTTATGGTTGATGAAAAGATCGGGCCGGGTGAACAGGCGGCGCGGCTTTTGGCGGCGCTTAAAGAACGGCTCGGGTTTGAGTTCGCTTTGTCGTTGCGGAGTCCCGCGTTTGCGTTGTATGCGGCGCTGCGGGCGCTTGATGTGCCGGCGGGGCAGCGGGTGGCTGTTTCCGCGCTGTGCCCTTTGTACTATCTCGCGGTGCTTGACGCGCTTGCATTGTCGCCGCTTTTTTGTGATGTCGAGGCGGGTGGTGTTTGTGTGGGGGCGCAGTCGCTGCGGGAGGCGCTGGAGCGCTCTGGGGGGGACGCGCCGCGTGCCGCGATTATTACGGGGACGCTCGGTTTTTTGCCGGACTGGCCGGCGTTGCGTGAGGTTGGCTTGCCGCTTATTGAGGATGCGTCGCGGGCGTTCGGCTCTACGCTGGGCGGGGCTCCGGCTGGCACTTTTGGGGTGCTTTCTATGCTGGGGCTGGAGGAGCGCGACATGGTAACGGCGGGCGGCGGCGCGATTCTGTTTGCTATGGAAAAGCGAAATGCCGCCACGTTGCGCAGCAGACCGCTGCCGTCTGATGAGTGCGCGCTCGCCGATATGAACGCGGCTATGGCTGTCGCGCAGCTGCGGGAGTCGGCGAAGAATGCGCGCCGCCGGAAAGAGATTGCCGAGTTGTACACGCGGCAGGTGCTGCAAACGCGCCACAAGTTAATTGCCATTCCCGATTCTTTTGAATATAACAACTATGCGTTTCCGCTTGTGCTGGAAACAGGTATGAAGGATGTGCTGACCTACGCAGGCCGTAAGGACATTGAAGCGGCGCCTGCGTTTGACCAGACGCCTGCCGCGAAGTCGTTGTGCGGCGCGGACGAAACGCCGAATGCTCACGCGCTTGCTCTGCGTACCGCGCTTTTTCCGATATATTCGCGTCTGGGCGCCGCGTGTGTAGAGCGTGTCGCAAAGGTGCTGCGCTCGCTGCCGTAGGGCAACGCTGATTGCGCCATACATGGCGAAAGCGAATCGCATAAAACAAACCACGGGAAAATGCGGAAATGACACGGAAAACCCTGTTTATTCCGCGAGAATTCCGCGTTTTCCGTGGTATATTTCTTTAATCAGCGTTGCATTAGACGCCGGTGTAGGAAAGCCACGTGGCCAGTAACGCCGCGCAGTTGATGATACCGGCGCCGTTCGCCGCGGTGAGGAGTAAAAAGAGGGCGCTCCAGCCGGTAGCGAATGGGCTGAAGGGTTTTTTCTTTGCCAGCGCCCGCACGGCGAGCGGCAGGAGTGCCAGTACCAAAAAGAGGGCGGCGGGGATGAGCCGGACGCTTTCGCCGGCGCTTTGTGTCCACAGGGTCAGGCCGTACGCGGATTTTTGCAGCCAGGCGTTGAGCAGGGTGAAGCGTCCCAGCGCGATTAACAGGCCGGTGCACACCAGAAATATGCCGCTTGCCAGTTTGAGTGCCGGCGCAAAACGCTGAAAGCGGCTGGTTTTTTCGAGTATGGCCGACCAAAAAAAGCCGCTTACCAAAAACGGCAGGCCGAGGCCGGCTGAGTAGGCGGCCAGACAGGCCAGCGCAATCGCCAGGGTTTCGGTTTGGCTGGCCAACAACAGCACGCTGCCCAAAAACGCGCCGACGCACGGTGTCCAGCCGGCGCCGAATGCCAGCCCGACCAGAAACGCGCCGCCGCGCCCGCGCATACGCTTGCCCACGGCAGACGCTCCCTTTTTGGGCGCAAATATGCCGCGGTCGGGCGCGCACGTTTCGCAGGGTTTGCCGGAGGCGTCGTATTTTAACAGCGGGATAAAGCCGAAGATAAAGTTCAGCCCCAGCACAATGACCAGCGCGCCGGAGGCTATGTTGAGTATTCGGCTAAAGCCGCTTAAAAAAAACAGGGCGCTGTAGAGCAGGGCGCTTAACGCGACAAACACAACGGTAAAGCCCGCGACAAAAGCCAGCGTGTCCAGGAGGACGCTCACGCGCTGCGCGCCTATGTCTGGGTGCGCGCCGGTACCACGCCGGCTGCCTGGGCGGGTGCCGTCAAACTTGACGCCGTCAAGTTTGACGCTGCCACTAATGAACATGAGGTAGCTTGAAAGCAGCGGCAGGACGCAGGGCGACAAAAACGAAAGAATGCCGGCGAAAAACGCGGTTACGATTGAAATGTTACTGTCCATGATTCACCAGCTCGGTAAAGGCCTCGACAACGGCCGGCGCATACCAGTCCCGCGCGCCGACAACGGTCAGCAGGATTTTGTTGTCGCGGTCGATGATAAAGGTCGAGGGGACAGCCTGAATGTTGTACGCCGCGCTCACTTTGCCGTCGAGGTCCAGCACGACGGGGAATGTCAGGCTGTTGTGCTGGACAAACGCGCGCACATCCGCTTCGTTTTCCATAATGTCAACGGCGGCAAACACGAGGCCGTCGCTTTTGAAGCGCTGGTACAATGCTTCCATAGACGGCATTTCGCTGCGGCAGGGGCCGCACCAGGTCGCCCAGAAATTCAGGAATACCACCTTGCCTTTAAGGGCGCTTAATGTTGTCTGCTGGCCGTCCAGCGTCCGCAGCGTAAAATCTTTGACGGAGCGTTTTTCGCCGTGCAGCGGCATTTTCGCTTTGGCAAACGCGGTTTTTACCGCCGCGGGCGGCACCTCTTTGGCCGCCCCTTCGGCACAGGCGAGGGGGGCGCAGCATAATGCTAATAAAAGCCAGATGTATTTTCTCACGGCTCTACCTCCAGCGGGAATGTCCCGCGTATGTATTGCTCGTATACTACATCAGCGGCGGGGGGACTGCATACGGAGTATGTGCAAAATACACGCCCCCGCCCCCGGCTATTCCCCGCGCAAGCGATTGCAGCGGAAATACTTTTTGCGGAACGCAAAAAGATTGGAGCGGAAAGCGCGGTTTTTTCGCCGCGAGCGGCGAAAAAATGCGCCCAAAACTGCCACTACCTCCGCAGCGCCTCCACCGG
>JAITGR010000030.1 GCA_031280455.1 Spirochaetaceae bacterium | reverse complement strand
CTTTATTACCGGCTGTTCTTTTGGTAGTGTAGAGTGGTGAAACACGCACTTGTACTTGTTTGCCTTGCGGCGTTTTGGGGCGTGGCGCATCCGTGCCGGATTTTTCCGGCGGACGTGGAGGCCGCCACAGCGGCGGAGGATGCGGCGGGCGGCGCGGATGCCCCCTTCCCGTTGGCGCCGCTGGTGCACGCCCTCCACGGCATCTCGCATCCGCTGTGGCAGCCGGACTGGCCGGAGAGCCTGCCGCCGGACAGTTTCCGCCTGACCGGACATAACGGCACATGGCAGGCCATACACGTTCAGTACCCGGACGGCGAACTTCGCCTGCGCCGCCGCGCCGGAAACATTGTCGAATACCCGTACCTGCTGGGCGGCGTGTTCCGGCAAGTCCGCGCCGCCTGGGACAGCCAAAACCGCCTGCGCACGCTGGTTCTGGAAGGCGAAAACCTGCTGGAAATTGAAGTTATGGCGTACGACCACCAGGAAGCGCCGTCGGTGTTCCGCCTGAAAAGCGCCGCCGGCTATTTTTTTGTCAGCCTGAACACGAGCGCGCACGACCGCGTCGAAACCTGGTTTTCTCCGCCCGCCGCGCATGAGGACGCACCAGCGGACGAGACAGCCGCGAGTGCCGGAACAGCAACTTCAACAGTGGCGGACACGGCAGTTGAAGCAGAAGTGATAGCCGTCTACTACGCGCGGCTAGACCCTGAAACAGGAACCAGCCGCGAAATAACCCAGCTCTACCCCGCCCCCCGCGCGCTGGAAAGCCGCGCGTACGACAGTATGGGTAACGTTACCGCCGTCTGGAAGGACGGCCGCGCGCGGACAGCCTTGTATACGGCCAAAGGCGTCGTCTACTGGGACGGCATGAGTCTGCAATGGGACGAAGCCGGCCTTCCCGCGCGTCTCGCCGCCGCGTCAGAGCCCACGGAGGCGGCCGCGGACGATTTTAGCGAGGCGCGGTACGAATACCGTTTTGACCGGCGCGGCAACTGGACGGAGCGGCTGGAAATCAGAATGAAAGCCGCACCGGCGGCGGCGGCGCCGGTACAGGCGCTTATTCCGGTGCGTACGGAGAGCGTTCGCCGCTTTATTGAGTACTAAACTATGGCTGAATGGCAGGACGAACTTTACCAGAAAACGCTGGACGAGGAAACGCGCGGCATTGAGCGCCGGCTTGCCGCCGATACGGCGTGTACGGCGGACGATTTGGCTGGAATTCTGCGCCAGTTGTACGAAATGGCCGGCTCGGACTGGCTTGGGCGGGGGGAGGTGGGCACGGTCATCCTGAACGCGCAGATAGCCGCCTACGAATTGGCGGTTTCCCGCCTGCGCTCCGGCTAAACCGCCCCGTCTTCGGTATTGCCTATGCCACCGGTACCGGTACCGCCATAGGCGCAGACCCGGGCGAGCTCCTCGCTATCGGTGTCCGGTAAGGTGTTCCAGCGTTCGTCCAGGCAATTGCCGGCGCGGAAACGCCGAAAGCGCCAGTGGCCGTCTGGTGCAAGTGGCCGCAGCGCATGGATGTCTTCCATATCGAAAAAGCGCCGCCCGCGAAGGTGTCCGCCGGTTTCTGTGTGGAGGGGCGGGCTGTCGGGTGGAAAAACAAGGCTGCGGAACTCGTAGGCGGCGCCGCTTTCGCGGATAATGCGCGCGCTTTCGGTAAGCCGGCCTGCAACGCTGTCTGCGGTGTCGATGTCGCCCGCGGGTACCAGGCCGCCATAGCGCCCGGGCGCGCACTTCAGGTCCATGGCGAAAAAATCTGGCCGGCAGCGCTCGTCCGCGACCAGTGCGCGCAGCACATTCGGCATAAGGCCGTTTGTGTCGAGCTTAACCAGAAGGCCGAGGCTTTTCAAATATGCCGAAAGCTCCGCCAGTCCTGTGAACAAAGTCGGCTCGCCGCCGCTTATGACAACGCCGCCAATCAGTTTCGACCGTTTTTTAATGTGTTCAAGGGCTGCGGACAGCGGGATAAGGCCGTCGTTCTGCCGGCCGGTAATGAGCGCGCCGTTATGGCACCAGGGGCAGCGCAAATTGCAGGCAGGGAAAAAAATGACGGAGGCAATTTTAGCCGGATAATCGTTAAAACTTGTTTTTTCAAACGCGACTTTGATGGTGCTCTTCATTACTGACCAACCGTGCAATAGTCCCTACGGGAATTGAACCCGTCTTTAAAGATTGAGAATCTTTTGTCCTAACCGATAGACGAAGGGACCACAGAGCGGCCAAATACGCCCCGCGCACGAAAGAGTATCCCAAAAACAGGCGGATTTTGTCAAGGGAAGCGAGAGACAGCCCGAAAGGTGCGCCCGTTGACGAAAGTATCTGTTTGTAGTAACGTGCTGTACGTTTATGGGTAATGCGGATGTGCATGTTGTAACCGGCGCGAATGGCCGAACCGGCCTGGCGCTTTGTGCCGAATTAAAGGCTCGCGGCTGTTTTGTCCGCGCGTTTATCAGAAAGTCCGCCGAAAGGTACCGGCCTTTCCTTGCCCCCTATGTTGACGAATTTGCGTATGGCGATGTGCGCGAGGCGGCCACGCTGGATGCCGCGTTTTCGGGCGCGCGCTATGTGTACCATCTGGCAGGTATCGTTTCTATCGACAGCCGCATGACACGCGAGCTTTTCAGTGTAAATGTTGACGGCACGCGGAATGTTATTGCTATGTGCGTCAAAAACCGGATTGAACGGCTGGTGTATACCGGCACAGTGCACACGCTCCATTTTTCTAACAACGAAACACTGCTGCGCGAAATTCCGTGCCGCGAAAGCCCGCGTTTTGTGCCGGAACGTGTCCGCGGTCCGTATGCGTATACCAAGGCGCTTGCTTCAAACCTGGTGCTGGATGCTGTCGCGGCTTCCGGCCTGAATGCTGTAATAGCGATGCCTTCCGGTATAACCGGCGCGTACGAGTTGAAGTTGTCAAACTTTGGCCGCATGATTGCCGATGTTGCCGAAGGCCGGCTGCCGGTTTTTCTGAAGGGGCGTTACGACTTTGTCAACGTGCGTGATGTGGTTAAAGCGCTGGCCGATTTGGCCGGTACCGGCGCGGCGGGTGAATCGTTTGTTTTGTGTGGTCATAAAGCTACGGTTAAAGAAATTGTTGGCTGGGCCGCGCGCGCGGCGGGGAGAAGGCCGCCGGCGTTGTGTTTGCCCCGCGCTCTGGCGCGCGCATTTTCGTATCCGGCGGAATTTTGCACACGGCTGCTTGGCCGTACGCAGGTGTTTACGCCGTATTCTATCCAGGTGTTAGGCGACAATTGCAATTTTTCGCACGAAAAAATAAGCGCGCTTACGGGGTACGCGCCGGGCTCTGTTGAAGAGGCTGTTAGCGAACAGGTCGCTTTCTACCAGCATGAATACAAAGCGCGTTTTCTAAAAAAGGCACATAAGGAGCATTCATGACGCACATCGTTTATTTTTCAGGAACCGGCAACACGCTTTGGTCGGCAAAAAAATTGGCGGAGGCGCTCGGCGCGGATGTCAGTCTGTACAATGCCGCCGCGCTCTTGCGCTCCGGCACGGCGCTGCCCGATGCGGAACGGCTGGTAATTATGTTTCCGGCGTATGCGTTTGGCACGCCGCAGGTCATCCGCCGCTTTTTGCAATCTGCGGTGTTCAACGCGCCGTACATTGCCGCGCTGGTAACGCACGGTACGCACTACGGCGCGGCGCTCGACCAGGTGGGTGTGCTGCTTAAACGGCGGCGGCTGCGGCTGGCGTATGGCGCGGGTATTCCGTGTGTGGAAAACTACATTGCTTTGTTCGGGGCGCCGGTGCCGCGTATTGTTGAACAGCGCCTGGCGCTCCAGCGCGAGGCGACGGAGCGGGCGGCGCGAGCTATCGGCGCTGGGGCTACAAACCGGTCGCGGTTCTTTTTTCCACCGGCTTTGTTTGTAAACGCGCTGTTCCGTCGCGGAAAGAGTCTTTTTATAAAGAAATACGCAGTAAGTGCCGCGTGTAATGGTTGTGGTTTGTGCGCACGTATCTGTCCTGTCTGCGCGATAACTATAGATGCGGGGCATCCGGTATTTGCTCCTGTCTGCGAACACTGTCAGGCGTGTATAAACTGGTGTCCGTGCCAGGCTATCAGTTTTCTGCGTGCACAGCCGGGTACGCCGCGCTACCACCACCCGGAAATAAGCGCTGGCGAAATGCAGCACGGCTAAAATCGGGATGACGCGAGTCGAACGCGTGATTTCCTGCTCCCAAAGCAGGCGCCTTAGCCTCTAGGCTACATCCCGCACTGTTCAGAGCCTAGCAGAAATATCTGGCAATATCAAGGGCGCGCCCCGCCTACATCAGGCGGGCGTTATGGGCTTGTTCGCGGCAAGGCGGGCTTCGTGGGGCTTATTTTTTCAGCATCCGGTTGTCAGGCCGTACCCGATAATGCAGAACGCTCCAGAGCGCCCGCCTTGCTCCGGTATACCGGCTACAACAGCCTCATCTGGTCAAATAATAGATATCAAGGTCGCTTTCCACAAACTGCAATTTTGGGAAAGCTCAATTGTAAACAATCACCAAATATTTTATTCCATTGGGGGGGATTGAAAGAATAATAACCACCATGCGGCGTAAATGTAAGTTCACCAAAATATATTTTTCCATCAAGTTCATATAAGTCAACGCGGACAAAATCGAAGTCTTTTGATAATATTCCCGAGACCCATACCATTTCATCAAAACAGACAGGCTTGTCGATTTTGCCTTCCAATTTTTCAAATCCCGAAGAAAATTCCAACTCATTCCAATCCAAATCAAAAAAGGTAACTTTGGGGGGATATATTGCAAATATAGAAGCATACGAATACTTGGGTTCGCCGTTAAAGCAGAAAAATTTATAATCTTTTGTTTCTTCTCCAGAAAGATCAGATATACATTTCTCGACAACAATTTTAGGAACAATGTTTTTATATTGGTTTTCACGGTAAGGATAATTTGTGCAAAAATTAATTTTCATACATTGATTGATTTTACACCGGGCTGAATTCACGTCAAACTTTGCTTTGTCTTTACAAATTATGACGCTTCCACAATCATGATTGCATTTTATCACAAACTGATTCGGTAAAAAATTAAAGTCAATCTCATCAAAAGAATTGTATACACCCAAAAGCGGAATTAAGTATTTCTCGCCTATTTTATCCTTGATGTATTGACGAACCGCATACTTGTCTGTACATTGCGTCAAAAGAGGCCTTTTGTCATAAATTTTTAGCCATTGAATCTTTTGATTAAAGTTTTGCGGATTCTTTAGGTTAAGTTTTTCACCCATTGCAAGATAATACTGGCATTTAAGATACAATGAATCAGGCACCTTTCGATAAAAAATACCGCCATCTAACCAACAAATAATTCGACAAAATACATGGAAAGGATGCAGCAATCTGTACGCTAATTTTTTAATGTACCTAAAAACATTTATCATAAAACCTCCCAGGGCATATACCAATAATAAATTTTTCTTGAAACCTTACAAAAAATCTCAAAAAAAAATGGTATATAATCCTCTGTACATGCAACGGAATAGCGCGGTCTGGATTGAGCAACGTATATCGGCGTAAAGCCCCCGGCCCCCGCGAATGGGCAGACCTCTCCCTGGAATTACGCCTGATTCCTGGCGGTGGGGCGATTTCTATGTGTGTGTGTGTGTGTGTGTGTGTGTGTGTGTGTGTGTGTGTGTGTGTGTGTGTGTGTGTGTGTTCGGCAGACGGGCCGCTAAACTTGAGGAAAAATTGCGTGTGCGCGGCGCTTGGTGGCCGACATTTACGTTCATAGTGAAGGTAGAATAGCATGGGGGCGAAAAAAACGTCAAGGGGGGCGGCGGCGCTCCCCTGCGCGCCGTAGGCAGGTGGTGCGGGCTTGTCGCTTGTTCGCGGGTGGCCGCCATGGATGGCGGCTGTTAGCCAAGTGTGGAGTTTGGCTTCGCCAAACTCCATGTTCAAAATCCGCATGGATGCGGATTTTGAACAGCGCAAGCGAGTGCAGCGGAAATACTTTTTGCGCAGCAAAAAGATTGGAGCGGAAAGCGCGGTGCCCGCCGGCTGGCCGGCGGGCATGCGCCCAAATGCTTCTGGTCTGTTGAAAAAAAACTTGCAAAAATAAGCAAATTGTGGTTTAATAGTAGATGTGGAATATTCAGAAGTTATGATAATCAAGTGCGAGGACTGTTCGGCGGGTGTGTGCGCGGTGAATTGCAGCGAAGGGGCGTTGACGCTGGCTGCCGGTGATTTGCTTGTAGTAACGGAAAAATGCGCCGTGTGCAAGCGGTTTAAGGGGTATAAGTTGCCCGACTGCATTGCGGGCTGTAAAAAAGCCTCGATAAAGGTGATTGTTGACGAAAAACCTGTTCCCGAAAAACGCAGCGCCGCGCTAAAATCGTTCTCGTCTTTGGGTGTCATTCTTTAGTTTTAAGTAAGTGAGGTTAAAAATGAGTGTTAAACAATCGTTGTTTGTCCAGGCAAGTCCTGAAAAGTGTAGTGGCTGCCGCGCATGCGAGCTTGCGTGTTTTGCGAGTCATGCGTTTGGCACCGCGCCGGCAAAGGAGGCAAAAACTATCGGAGTTGTCGATCTCCCCGTTGTGCCGAATCTTTTTGTTGTCCAGGCGGCGGGAGTTTCCGCGCCCGTGCAGTGCCACCACTGCGAGGACGCGCCGTGTCTGCGGGCATGTCTGCCGGGGGCAATTACCCGCGCGGACGGCGTTGTCAGCGTCAACCCGCGCCGGTGCATTGGCTGCCGGAACTGCGCGCTGGCGTGCCCGTTTGGCGCGATAGAAATTTGCGGTGCCGAAACAGCCGCAAAAATCGCGGAACTTTTTGGCGCGGACGCGCTGCAGACGCAGGGCGGCGCGGTAAAGCACGTGTTTAAGTGCGATTTGTGCGCGGGACTACGCGACCGGCCTGCCTGCGTCGACGCGTGCCCAAACAGTGCGCTGCGCCTTATCGACACCGAGGACGAGGTAACCCGCAAGCGGATAAGCGCGCTGGAAAGCGCCCCGCAAAATCCGCAAAATAAAACTTGCGCCAATCAGCAAAACGGAGGTCTGTAATGACTGTAATAACCATAGACAAGGATATTTGTACCGGCTGCCAGGAGTGTACCAAGGTGTGCCCCGTCTACGCCATCGAAGGGAACCTGCACGAGCCGCAAACCATAGCCGAAAGCCGCTGTGTTATGTGCGGGCAGTGCGTACAAAAGTGTAAATCGTACATTTCGCCGGTAGACCACGGCCTCGACCTGTATCAAAAAAAGCGTGCGGAGCGGGGCTTGCCGGAAAGTGTGCGCGAGCCGCTGTTTGCCGCGTACAATGTGTGCCATCTGGACGAAGTAAAAGCCGCGCTCAAAGACAGCAGCCGGTTCACCATGGCCATGGCCGCTCCAGCCGTCCGCGTTGCGCTGGCAGAAGATTTCGGCCTGCCGCTGGGCAGCTTAAGCCCGGGCAAACTGGCCGCCGCGTTCCGCAAACTCGGCTTTAGCCGCGTGTACGACACGAACTTTGCCGCCGATTTGACCATTATGGAAGAAGCGACGGAGCTCGTCGGCAGAGTAACCACAGGCGGCGTACTGCCCATGTTTACCTCCTGCTGTCCGGCCTGGGTACGCTACATGGAAAACAACGAGCCGGAACTAACGCGGCACCTGTCCAGCTGCAAAAGTCCGCAGCAAATGGCAGGCCCGGTATTCAAAACCTACGGCGCGAAATTAAACAAAGCAGACAGCAAACAGGTGTACGTGGTATCCGTTATGCCATGCACCTGCAAAGAGTTTGAATGTTCGCGCCCCGAAATGAACGCCTCTGGCACGCGCGACATCGACGTTGTAATAACATCGCGGGAGCTGGCGTACTTAATAAAAGAAGCGGGCATCGACTTCAACACACTCAAAGACGAAGCGTTTGACCACCCGCTGGGCGACTACACCGGCGCCGGCGCTATTTTCGGCGTAACCGGCGGCGTTATGGAAGCGGCGCTCCGCACCGGCTACATGCTGGTTACCGGAAAAGAGCTGAAGGACGTGGACATTACCCCCGTTCGCGGCACCGAAGGCTGGCGGACAGCTTCTATCCAGGCGGGCGACGTAACGCTAAAAGTGGGCGTGGTAACCGGCCTTAAAAACGTGGAACCCGTTATCGAAATGCTGAAGAACGGCGAGCTGGCAGACTACCATTTTATCGAAGTGATGACCTGCCCCGAAGGCTGCGTTTCCGGCGGCGGCCAACCCAAACTGATAGTGGACACCGACAAAGAGCAGGCATACCAGGCGCGCCGCCAGGCGACATTTGACCACGACAAAGCGCTGCCCAAGCGCCGGTCGCACGAAAACGAAGGCATTAAAAAACTGTACGCTGAATTTTTGGAAAAGCCGAACGGCGAGAAGTCGCACCACCTTTTGCACACCCACTACAAAGGCGGGGGCGGCGCACATTAGGGCAACGCTGATTAAATCGAATCTAATCAGCATTGCCCTTTGTAATTGCTCATTTCATTACGCAATTACGGGTAAGAAGCGCTGATTAAATGCTCGTTGGCATTTAATCAGCGCATCCTTAGGGAAACAAAGCGCATCGCATAAAACAAACCACGGAAAAACGCGGAAATGACACGGAATTACGGTCTCTTTCCGCGTGGTTTCCGTGGTTTCCGTGGTTTAATCCTTGCTTCCCTAGTGCAAAAATGCGGGACTAATACCGGAATAGTTATTATCGATTTTTAGCGAATCCAGAATTTGCGAAATCTGCCCGCGGTGATGAATGTTATGCGCGACAAGCTGCTGAAACATAAACGAAACCGGCACATTCATAGGCTTGCCGCCAAAAAGCGTAACCTCCATAGAAGCCGCCAACTCCTCCTCGCGCAGCGTTTCGACAAGCGCCAGATACGCCTTATCCAGCGCGGGAAGCGCGTGCGAAAGGTCTTTCCACTGCGCCTCCGACAACACACCATCCGGCGGCTGCGCGACACTCGCAATACAAGCCAGCGCTTTGGATGCCTCGCTATTTCCCGCGAGCGCCTTGCCAAAAAGGCCGCTTAAAAAAATGGTACCACCCAAGATATGGCGCACCAAGCCGGAAAGACTACTGTAGTAACTACCCCGCGCCGCCTCCCGCTCATCGTTAGGCATAGCGTTCAATATCGACAAAATTTTCTCGTTCGCGTCCGCATTTTGCTTGGCAAACAAGACAAAAATTTCTTTCATAATCATCAATTCTCCTGTTAAAAAATAAAAGCGCCCCCAATAGCACATGAGGGCTGGTTACGCCATTATACCACCCGTCCCGCCCCCTGTCTACAAATACATGCCGGTTGTCAAATTCCGGTTTAGACAATGCTGATTAAATCGGAATTCAACCGCGAATTACGCGAATGGACACGAATAATGCTAATAATGGCGCTATATTCGTTATAATTCGCGTACATTCGTGGATTTTTCAATTCTCAATTAATCAGCGCTTTATTAGGCGGCTGGTGTCCAAGCGCGCAGTTTGGCAAAGCCAAACTGCAGAAGCAAAAACGCCATGGATGGCGTTTTTGCGCCCTAAACTTGTAATTCTAAAATTCCGATAAATAAATGTGGAAATACCTGTGTTTTTTCCCCAATGTACAACGTCTTCGCGGCGCAGGCGAGCTGTTTTTCTCGTTTTATTTTGCGTTTTTACTGCGCGATTACCGGCGGACGCGACTTTTACTGATGCTGACGAGTCTTTTAACAGTCTGGCTGCCGATATGGGGGGGGCCATGGCGTTTATGGG
>JAITGR010000012.1 GCA_031280455.1 Spirochaetaceae bacterium | reverse complement strand
CCAAAAAAAATTCTGGGCGCTGGGCGCTGGGCGCTGGGCGCTGGGCGCTGGGCGCTGGGCGCTGGGCGCTGGGCGCTGGGCGCTGGGCGCTGGGCGCTGGGCGCTGGGCGCTGGGCGCGTAGTCTGCGTAAAAGCTACTCATAAGGAAAGTATAGCGCACACGGGGAAAATACGTCAAGTCTTGGCCGTCCTGCTGGCAGGGCGAGCGCACTATACACAAGACAAAACTCAGCAGATGTAAAACAAACCACGGAAGGCACGGAAACCGCGCGGAAAGAGACCGCAATTCCGTGTCCGTTCCGCGTTTTCTGTGGTTTAATTCCGATTTTCAGCGTTGCCTTAAACGGCCGCTTCATTTAAGCGACGGCAGCCCGCCTGATGCGAGGGCGGAAAAATCCCAGATTGCGGACGGCCACTGGAGCGTTCCCGTCCAGGCGCTCGTTTGCCGCATGGCCTCCAGCGTAACGTTCGCGCCGCAGAGCGCGTCCGGTGCGTTGTCGGCGGTGTAGTCGAGTACCGCGCCGCCTGTGGTGTAGCCTTGCAGCATGGCGCTGTTGGCAACGTTGTTGGTCGTGGTAACGAGCGCCGCCGGCGCCGCGTTGTACACGCGCCCGATAAGGCGGCCTCCAAAGCCGCGTGTCTCAGGCGCGGTGCTTTCGGTTATGGTCAGCACTTTTGCGGAGAGTACCGCGCAGTTTATCAGGTTCACCGTTTTGTTGTTTTCGATGACCGCGCCGATAAGGCCGCCGGCGCAAATTTCGCGTCCGCCCGACCAGTTGGTTCTGGTGCTTTCTACGATGATGCTGCCGGATGTGTACGAATTGCGCGCTGTTATTGTGGCGGGGTTGTTTGTCCAGGTGCAGCCGACAAGGCCGCCGGCGCGTATCATCTGGTCGACGCTGTTTTTTACGCGGATGTTGCCGCGGCTGGCGCTGTTGAGTACGGTTAGACTGCCGCCGCCAACGGTCGCAACCAGGCCGCCGTAGGAGTTGTGCTGGCTGGCCGCGCCGGTTCCCGCGCTCAACGCAATGTCCAGGCTGGTCGTGCATTGTTCAATGGTAACGCTGCCGTTTTGCATAACGCCGATTATGCCGCCTACATTCATGTACGACGAAATGTCGCCAAAATGGAGTGTTCCGGTTACGTTTACTTTTTTTATCGTGAGTACGCCGTTTGTACCTGGGTCGACAAATCCGGCTATCGCGCCAAAAAAGAGGCCGTTCATTGTCGCGTTCGGGTTTTCGGTTGTTACTTCTATGTTCATGTCTTCTATCCACGCGCCGTTTCCCAGCGATTTGAACATGCCGACATCCCGGTCGCTTGCGGTACTCTGGCGCAGCAGCAGGTTTTTTATGGTGTAGCCGTTGCCGATAAATTTGCCGCGATACCCGCTCGGCCCCGTCCAGGGTATAGGGGTGCCTGTCGAATCGGTGTAGGCCGAAAGGTCAACATCGTTGGCGAGTACAAAGGTTTCGCCCGAATTCGCGCTGTTGTTCAGCGCCTCGTACAGATCGTTTGCGCTAAAGATGCCGCGTCCGGCGTCGGCTGCTTCGACGGTGAGCGCTATGGGTGTGGCCGGCGCGGGCGACGCGACGCGGAACAGTCTGGACGAGTAGCGTTTGGGCTGGGTGCCGGCGGGGGGGCTTGCGTCTTCCAGTGTTACCAGAAAGCTGTGAGGTGTGTAAAATTCAGATACGGTGAGCGTCCAGGTAAAGCCGCCTGTCAGCGGGTTTTCCAGGTCGAGTACCGCGCCTTGGGTAAGTTCCGCCGCGTTTTTTGCGGTTACGCCGGCGATTACTTTGCCGGTTCCTGTGTATGTTGCCTGGCCGGTGTAGGTTACGGTGCGTTCTAGGTAGCCGTTTATGGTTACTGAATATGGTTTGCTGCCTGAGTTGTCGCTTTTGTACACCACGGCTGCCAGGCTGCCGGCTTCGTTGTGCGCGGGTATCGCAATGGCGGCGTTCGCGCCGTCTGTGCCGAGTCCCTGCGCGAGGAGTTCGCCGTCGTAGTACAGTTCTACGCGCGATTGGCTGGAGGCGGCGCGGGCAAAAACGCTCAGGCTGGTTTTGCCGTTTGCGGTTGCGACGCTGTAGCTTGTGTTGGCCTGGGTGAATGTGGGGGTAAGTAAATTTGCCTGGCTGCTGTCGTAGGAGACGGTGAGTATTTGCAAATCGTCGTTGTCAACGGTGTCGAGCTGCGGCGGGGCTATTGTAACCGTGTACACCGGCCGCCCCATGCCTTGGCTTATCTGGCAAACGGTTCCGCCGCCGCCGGTTTTGGGCGCGGGTATTTTATCAACGGTGATTTTGCCGGTGCCGCTCTGGTAGCCGGAGCCGGTACCGGCGCGCAGCTGGATGGTTGGATCGCCGGCGACAGCGGACAGGATGAGTGTCTCGTTTTCGCGGCCTGTTTCAATATTTACCTGATAATTTTGGGTTTCGCGCACGAATTGCAGCAGGTTGCCGCCGCCGGAGCTCCACTTCAGCTCCAAATTCGCCAGATACAGTGAAGCCGGTGCCGACTCTTCGGGGGTATCCTGGGGGGGCGGCGGCGTGGAGACAAACATCAAGTCGCAGCCGGCCCAAAAGAGTGCCGCAGCGGCCAAAAGCAGGTAAACGTGCACGGTTCGCATAGTATATCGTTAATATACCAATTTTTCCGCCGCGCTGGAAGAAGCTGTAACCCCGCTCCCCCGCCACCCTCTGCAATCAGGAATCCGCAATCCCAATAGCCGCGCGCAGACGGCGCATTGTTTGGGCGGCAACCCTGCGGGCTTTTTCCGAACCCTCGGCAAGAACGCGGTCTATAGATTCGGGCGCAGCCATAAGCGCGGCGTACCGTTCCCGCAGCGGCGACAGTTCGCGGTTTATAACACGAAACAACTCAGCCTTCGCGTCCCCCCAGCCCATACCGCCGGCGGCATACCGCGCCGCCTCCCGCTCCTGCTCCGCCGCGTCCGCAAACAATCTGTACAACTGAAAAACCTGCGAAGCGGACGGGTCTTTCGGTTCATCAACACCCTGCGAATTAGTAACCATACGCATAATCAGCTTGCGCAAATCGGCCTCCGGCAGAAAAAGCGGAATAACATTACCGTAACTCTTACTCATTTTACGGCCATCCAGACCCGGTACCAGCGCGCGATCTTCATTGACACGCACCTGCGGCACCTTGAGCAGCGGCGCTTTGTAGATAAAATTAAACGATTCGGCAATATCGCGCGCCATTTCAACATGCTGCGTCTGGTCAGCCCCGACCGGAACAACATCGGCATCAAAAAGCAAAATATCCGCCGCCATTAAAACAGGGTAGGTAAACAACCCCATATTGATGCCGGCATCCGGTTCCGCGCCCCTGGCCGCATTCGCATCCACCGCGGCCTTGTACGCATGTGCGCGATTCATAAGCCCCTTGGAAGTAAACGCCATAAGCAGCGTCGCCAATTCAAACGTTTCCGGCACAAGACTTTGCCGGTAAAAGACCACACTATCGCAGTCCAGCCCGCACGCCAGCCAGCCCGCCGCGACCTCGCGAACAGACGCGCGCAATTCCGCCGCATTCTTGACCGAATTAAGCGCATGATAATCCGCGATAAAATAACGCGCGTCATCCCGCTGGGCCAACTCCAGGGCAGGCTTAATCGCCCCCAAATAATTCCCTATATGCAACTTCCCCGTAGGCTTAATACCAGTTAAGGATATTTTTTTCATACACCCATTGTACGCCCCGCCCCCGCCGCTGTCTACCGCCGCACACTCATGATTTCAGATTTCAGGTGGGGGGACGCCCCCCTCGTTCCAGCCCGCCTGCGGCGGTCTTCCACTACCCCCCGTGCGGGGGACACCCCCGCAACGCCCCCGCCCCTGTCTACCGCACGCTTTGGGCAACGCTGTTCAAAAAACTTACCGCCAGTTGATTGTTTGCAACTTTCAATTCTCAATTCTCATTTAATCTTGCTTAAACTTTGCTTTTTTAGTATACTGTCTGGTGTTACGACTTTTTGGAGGAATGAACTATGAAAAAACGACATCTATACATTGTCATGGCGGTTTTAGCCGCGATTGTTATGGCGTGCGACCAGCCTATACAGACGCCGAAACCGGCACCGCCTGCGCCGGAAGAGGTTGATATGTCGCTGGAAACGCTGGAATTGTACGACGATGTCGATATGGCAACTCCGCTGACGCTTGCCTCGCCTATCAACAATACAATGAATTACGCTACCGCCAACGCGGGGGCGCAGGTTATCTACGTGGTTGTCGCGTCAGGATACCCCGATAAAACAAAGATCAAAGTGAATTCCGGCTATATTACCGATATTCGCCCCGGTCTGCCTGCCAGCGACCCCAATGTCCAGGGCATACGGCTTGGCAGTCAAACAGGCATTGTTATCAGTGTCGTTGTGCGTATTTCCGCTACGAATGAATCAAAAGAGTACCGAATTTCCGTATTGAAAAACCCGGCTGATATTCCGACTGAGCTTCAGGATTTGCAGACTTCGCCTATCGGCCGTAAACCAGTGTACTGGAATGGCACAACTCTGCCGCTGGATACAGACGGCACTCCGCTGGAGGTGGCCGGTTTTGACAGCATCGATGAGGTGATTACCGCAATATCCACGACCGGCGCCGGAACGGAGGCCACGCCCGACCTTGTTATGCTGGGAGATAGCATAGCTTTAAGCGATTCAATAACCATACCGGCGGGTAAGCATGTAAAAATCGTGACGCCGCCCTACAGAATGTACACCATAAGCCGCGCCACAAACGGCACCGACCCCTACAAGGGCGAGTTTTTTAGCGGCCTTATCGCAAACACCTCGCTGACCCTGGGGGGGAGCGACGTGTCGTCAACGGAGGATCCGGTCATCGACTCTATGCTTGTGCTGGACGGCGGCGCGGTGTGGCTGGGCGCGGCTTCGTATCCTGTCCCGAATGTAACCAACAACGGCATACAGGCGGACAAAAGTCTTGTTGAAGTACGGGGCGGCACACTCAACCTGGGTAAGTGGGTAACCCTGCAAAATAACGGCACCACCACCAGGGGCGCGGCGGTTGCGATAACCGGCGGCGTTTTGAACATGGAAGACGGGGCTAAAATCAGTAAAAACAGAGGCGGCGGCGGGGCCAACGCGGGCGGGGGTGTTGTGGATGTAAACGCGTTGACCGGCGGCACTGTCGTCCCGGGCATAGCAAACATTAAAGGCGGCAGTTTTGAATACAACATGTCGACCTACGAAGCCGGCGCTATATACATGCATCATGCTGACTGCGAGCTTACCATAAGCGGCGGCTCGTTTTACCACAATTACAGCGGTGCCGGCGGCGCAATTAGAGTGCGGGCGGGCAAATTGACGATAGCCAACCCCCAGACGCTCGAAAAAATCGCCGACAGTGAGGCCGTAGACCCTGTGAATTGGGCCGCCGCGCAGAACGCGATGCCGTATTCGTCCACTGGCGACGCGGCCGGCATAGAAGCGTACAAGCGGAAAATCGCCAGCGAAGGCTTTGTTCTTTTTAAGCACAATACGGCCAGCGGCGAAGGCGGCGCCATCAACATAACCAACGAAGAGGCCGCCTACAGCCCGTTCATAGCGGATGCCGTTTTTGAGGACAATACGGCCACCAACGGCGGCGGGATTCGCGCCAGCCCTAAAATAGCGTACGCCATAACAAACAGCCTGTTCCGTAAAAACAACATTACCGGCGGCGGCGGCGGGCTTTGTCTGTTTGCCTCCAACAGCGCCACCGATACCGGAGAAGCGCTCATCGAAAACTGCGTGTTTACCGAAAACAAGGCAAACGGAAACGGCGGCGGCTTGTGGACAGCCAGAATAAGAACCCGTGTTAGCGGCAGCGTTTTTACCAAAAATGAAATAAACGGCGCGGGCGGCGGCCTGTTCCTAAACGCAAACAATACCTCGGCGCTTCCGTCTGTAACTATGGTAGAAAACTGCGCTATCGAAGAGAACGCCTCAAACTGGGGCGGCGGCCTTTTTTACGAAAGCGCCAGCGGCAACGGCACAAACCTTATTACCGGCACGGCGCAAAATCCCACAACCATACGCAAAAACCGCGCCCAATACGGCGGCGGCGGCCTAAACTACAAAGCAACAGGCCCGCTGGTTATGGACTACACGGAAATACGGGGCAATGAACAGTACGCCCCGCAGGCCACAGCCGGGCAAGGCGGCGGCGGCATGCGCTACGAAAGCGCCGCCACGTCTACGTTCAAAAAAACCGTTGTCATGGCCGGTAACGTGGCGCGCTCGACGTATGGCGCGGGCGGCGGCGGCGGCATTATCCATGTATACAGCGACGGTAGAATTGTGTGGTACGGAACCATAGGCGGCAGTGCCCCCGCCGATTCTAATTACGCGCAGGTTGGCGGCGGTGTCGCGCTGATTAACGGCTCCAAATTTACCCTGGCGCGGGATCTTTCCGACACCGGTCCCACAGGAGAGGGTACCGGCGTTATTCAGGGGAACGGCGTTTTGCCGCCGCCTTTTGCCGCCGGCTCGGACGGCAGGACAACGACGCAGTACGGCGGCGGCATAAGCGCGGTGGCCACGGGTAATTTTCAGCAAAACGTGGACATCCAAGGGGAAGTGCGCGGCAACAAAGCAACCACAGGCGGCGGCGGGATTCACTCGAACATAACCGGCAACAGCGGGAAAGTTGCCATTACGCTTAGCGAAGGCGCGAAAATAACCGGCAATAGCGTTGACGTGGACGACCCGCTCGCCGATCCTCCCACTGGCAGTCAGGGGGGGGGCGGCATTCATTTTATGCGCGCCAATACGAGCAGCACGCTGGCGTTGCTTGTTATGGAAGCGGGCAGCGAAATTAGCGGCAACGCCGCGCGTTTGGGCGGCGGCGTACTTATTCACCAGGTATATCTGGCCGGAACAGTCCCCAGTGCCGTAACCAGCGGCTTTTTTATGAAAGGCGGCCTTATTAAAGACAACACTGCGCGCGGCACGGGCAACAACCTCGCCCTCTACAACAGTTTGACGGCTGGCGGCGGCGTGTTTATCTGGGGTAACGCCAGCACCATGGTTATGACCGGCGGCACTATACAAGGCAACAAGGCGCTGGGGTACAAGGGTGTTGGCGGCGGCGTGTTTGTG
>JAITGR010000249.1 GCA_031280455.1 Spirochaetaceae bacterium | reverse complement strand
ACGCATCCATGCGTCCCTGCCAGTGGTTGTCTTTGCCGGTGCCAGCCTGCCATTGCAAGCCTTCCGATTACAGTTGCGGGACAGTGGGGGAATTCGCCTTTCGGCGGCACCCCGCTTCCTTTGAAGTCTACCAAAAGTTTACCACAACACACGGAAAAATATCAAGCCCCCGGCTGCGCGCGCGGTCCTGGCGGGGTGGGGCGGGGCGCTAATAGCGGTTGTCAAAGACGCGGGTGGTTTTCTTTTCGCTGCGGGGGAGTTCTCCGATGCTTACCGGCGTTGTTTTTGCGGTTATGCCGATCTTTTCCTTGAAGGCGGCCTGTACGGTTTCGGCAAGGGTTTTGCGTTCCGCTTTGCCGCCCGCTTGTGTTTCAAAAAAGAGTGTAACAATGTCTTTGCCGTTGAGGTGGTCTATCATAACTTGATATTCGCTCGATACGCCGTCTATTTCGGAGAGCATCTGGTCGATTTTGCCGGGGTATATCATAACGCCCTTCACTTTTACCATGTCGTCAGAGCGGCCTATCAGGGTGTCGATGCGCGGGAAGGCGAGGCCGCAGGGGCAGATGCCCGGCAGTTCGCGTGTTAAATCATGCGTGCGGTAGCGGATGAGCGGCGCGCCTTCTTTGGCAAGCGTGGTGATGACCAGCTCGCCGGTCTCGCCCGCCGGTACCCGCTCGCCGGTGCTGCTATTGATAATTTCATAAAATATGTAATCCGTCCATATATGCATCCCTTGTTTACAGTCGCAGCTTATGCCTATGCCGGGGCCGTAGATTTCGGTAAGGCCGTATATATCGTACAACGATACGCCTAACTCCGCCGCTATGCGCTCCCGCATTTTTTCGCCCCAGCGTTCCGAACCTATCAGCGCCTTCTGGAGCCTGATTTTGTTTTTGACCCCGCGCCGTTCGATTTCTTCCGCCAAAAGCAGCGCGTAGGAAGAAGTCGCGGTAAGGACGGTGGAGCCTAAATCTATCATCATTTTGATTTGTTTGTCCGTGTTGCCCGGCCCCATCGGAATAGTCATCGCGCCCAAAAGTTCGGCACCAAGCTGAAAGCCGATGCCCGCCGTCCACAGCCCGTAGCCGGGCGTTATGTGCACCCGGTCGGCGGGGCATACTCCGGCGGCCTGGTAACAGCGCTTGAACATCAGCGCCCAGTCGTGTATATCTTTTTGTGTATACGGAATGATTACCGGTACGCCGGTCGTGCCTGACGATGAATGGACGCGCACAATTTGCTCTTCCGGCACGGCGCAGAGGCCGAGCGGGTATGCCGAGCGCAGGTCTTCCTTGCCGGTAAACGGCAGGCGCAGAAAGTCCGCCTCGGTTTGTATGTCGTCCGCGGCAATGCCCGCAAAATGGGTTTGATAAAAAGGGCTGCGCATCGCGCACCCGATGCTCTTTTTAATCCGGTTTAGTGTCTCTGCTGTCATAGTCATTCGGTATAACTCCTTGGGTAACGCTGATTAAATCGAATCTAATCAGCGTTTCCCTGATATGCCGGCGCGCAAGGCCTGTATATTGTCGTGCGCGTAGCATGGTTTTACTATCGCGTGTATCGCCTGTTCCACGTCGTCCGGCGTAAACGGAAAAAGCCCCGTTTTCAGGGCGCAGCCGACAAGCGCGGTGTTAAGGAAGCGCGCCCCGCACTGCGCGCCCAGGGCGGCGCTGTCTGCTACGACAAGGTTTTTGCAGGCGGCGCGCAGCCACGCAAGCAGCGGCTCTTTGTGGTAGTCCGCGCCGCCGCCTACCGGCGGTACCAGGCAGTCCGACGTGAGCATAACGCCGCTGTCGTGCAGGAAGGGCGCGGCGCGGACGGCCTCGCCTGTCTCGAAGGCGAGCACCAGGCCGGCCTCGCCGGGGACGACCAGCGGCGAATGGATGGCCGCGTCGCCGCCTGATGCCAGGCGCAGGTGGCTTACAACTGAACCGCCGCGCTGGGCCATGCCGATGGTCTCGCAGCCGCGCGCTATACAGCCGGCGGCAACGGCGGCCTGTCCTAAAAGGCGGGAGACAAAAATGGTTCCCTGGCCGCCGAGTCCCGCGATAACTATGTTCAGCATGGGCGCCCTCCTTCTATTGCGGCGGCGGCGCAGACTGTTTTGCAGAGGCCGCAGCCGGTGCAGAGCGCGCTGTTGATGGCGGCTTTTTTTCCGGCTGTGGAGAGCGCGGGGCAGCCCAGTTTTTTTACGCAGCGGCCGCAGCCGGTGCACGCGGGGGCGTGTACGGTGCAGGGCGCGCCCTCTCCTCGTGCGCGCCCTGCGCAGGCTCCGGTAAAAATGAGGACGCGCACGCCGGATTCGCCGGCTGCTTCCACAACGGCGGCTTTGGCGCGTTCAAAGTCGAAGGCGTTTACTTCGCGTACGGACGCGACGTTGAGGGAACGGACTATCGCGCCAATGTCGAGCGCCGGCGCGGCGGCTCCCCGCAGTGTTTTTCCGGTGCCCGGGTGGGGCTGGCCGCCGGTCATGGCGGTAATGCGGTTGTCCAGGATTATGTTGATGGTGCTGGCGCCGTTGTACACCGCGTTGATAAGTCCGGGTATGCCGGAATGAAAAAATGTCGCGTCTCCGATGAAGGCAAAGTTGAGTGCCGCCGGTTCCGCGCGGTGGAGTCCCTGCGCCATGGTTAGTCCCGCGCCCATGCAGAGGCAGGTGTCGAGCATGTCGAGCGGCGGGGCGTTGCCGAGTGTGTAGCAGCCGATGTCGCCCGAATACACTGGTTTTCTGCCGCGAAGCGCGGGGTGGGCGGCGGCTTCTTTTACCGCGAAAAACGCCGCGCGGTGGGGGCAGCCGGCGCACAAAACCGGCGGTCGTGCCGGCAGTACCGGCTGTGCCGGAAGTACCGGCATTGCCGGCAGTTCCGGCTGTGCTGGCACAGCCGGTTGTACGCAATCGCGCAAGGGATAGGAGCGGAATTTTTTGCGCGTGCCGCAAAAAATTGGAGCGGATAGCCCGGTTCCCGCCGCAGGCGGGAATGCGCCCGTATCGGTTTTAGTTGTATGGGTGTCTTCCCTCAAAAACGAATGGATTGCCGCACGCACGAGCGCCGGTGTGTACTCGCCGGCTGCGGGCATGGTGCCGGTGCGTTTGCCGTATATCGCGCAGGGGAGGCGGCAGGCGGCGGTGTGGCGGAGGAGTTCCTGTTCGATAACGGGGTCGAGTTCTTCGATGACGAGTGCCGCGTCGAGGCCTGAGAGGAAGTCGCGCACGGTGTCCGTGGGCAGGGGGTAGGCGGCGATTTTGAGGAGGCGGTACTGTGTGTAGTGTTGGAGTGTTTCCATGACGTATTGATGGCTTACGCCGCCGCAAGCTATGCCAAGGCGGTTTTTTTTGCCGTGGTGTTCTTTGTTTATATGTATATTTTTTTCGTACATCGAAAATGTATGTGCGAGTTCCGCGAGGCCGGCTGCGATTTTGAGGTGGCTGGTGTAGGTGAGTTTGGGGAATATCGCCCACTTGCCGTTGTCTTTGGTGAAGGTGGCGGGGGTTTCCTCTGGTGTGCCGGTGGCGGGGAGGGGGGGGGCTTCGACTGGCGCGTAGCTGTGGCAGACGCGGGTGGTGGGGCGCAGGATTACCGGGCGGCCTATGTGGTGTGAGCAGGCGAGTGCGTCCGCGGTCATGGTATAGGCTTCTTCCGGTGTTGACGGGTCGAATACGGGGATGCCGGCAAATTGGCCGAAGTGGCGGGTGTCTTGCTCGGTCTGGGAGGAGATGGGGCCGGGGTCGTCGGCGACGATGACGACGAGGGCGCCTTTGATGCCGATGTAGTTGAGCGACATGAGCGGGTCGGCGGCGACGTTGAGGCCGACTTGTTTCATGGTAACGATGCACTGTCCGCCGGCTATGGCGGCGCCGGCGGCGGTTTCCAGTGCGGCTTTTTCGTTGGTTGACCACTCGGCGTATACTGTTCCGCCGGCTTCTTTTGCGAGTGTCTCCAGGATTTCGGTGGATGGTGTGCCGGGGTAGCCGTAGGCATAGCGTACTCCTGCGGCGAGTGCTCCCAGCGCGATTGCTTCGTTTCCCATTAAAAAGCGTTTCATTGTTGTTTCTGTATACAGAAACGAGCGGGTTTTGTCAAGCGGCCTGGTATACCGGCGCGCCCCCGCCGGCGGCCCGGGGCGGGAGATCCCGCGCGGCTTCCATGAACGTGCGAAACCGGATACGATGCAGTATGGGTTCCTGTTTAGAAAAATCTGTGCTTATACGGCGGGCGGCGTTAATCGCGATTGGCGGAAACGCCGTGCTGGCCGGTTCCAAAATAATTGCCGGTGTTCTGGCGGATAGTATGGCCGTGCTGGCCGACGGCATCGACTCGTCGGTGGATGTGCTGATTGGGGTTATGCAGCTCGTAGTCTCCGGCATTATCTCGCGGCCTGCTGACGAGCAGCATCCGTGGGGGCATGGCAAGGCGGAAACCGTCGCTACGGCAATTTTGTCGTTCATTTTGTTTTACGCCGGCGTTTCGCTGGTTGTCAAGGCTGGCCGCGCGGTGCTGTTTGCCGAAGCAGTCGAAACGCCGGACATGCCGGCCGTGTTTGTAACGCTGGTCTCTATCGCGGGGAAATTGCTGCTGGCGTTTAACCAGTACATGCTGGGTAAAAAAGCCGGTTCTGACATGCTTAAAGCAAACGGGGCGAATATGGCCGGCGATGTTGTTATTTCCGGCGGCGTACTTATCGGCGTGGGGCTTGCGAAACTCTTTAACGCGGGCGTTCTGGACGCGATAGCCGCAGGACTGGTCGGCCTGTGGGTGGTAAAAACGGCGCTTGGCATATTTGTTGAAATCAACACGGAGCTTATGGACGGCGGCTCCAGCCGCGCGCAGTACAAGTCGCTGTTCGAGGCCGTCCGTTCAATTCCTGGCGCCGGTAATCCGCACCGTGCCCGCATCCGCAAAATCGCCGGTCTGTGGGATATAGACCTTGACATTGAAGTTGACGGCAAACTTTCGGTGTGTCAGGCGCACGAGATTGCAACGCGGGTCGAAAATGCTGTGCGGGAACGCCTGGAGACGGTGTACGACATTATGGTGCATGTCGAGCCTGCCGGCGATGTCAATAACGAAAAAAACGAAGGCTTCGGCCTTTCCGAGGCAACATACGAAAAAGTTTGAACGGCGGGGACTGATTTCGGATTTCGGATTTCAGATTTCAGATTTCAGATTTCGGGCCTTAGGGAAGCAATGATTAAATGCCAACGAGCATTTAATCATTGCTTCTTACCCGTAATTGCGTAATGAAATGAGCAATTACAAAGGGCAATGCTGATTAGATTCGATTTAATCAGCATTG
>JAITGR010000234.1 GCA_031280455.1 Spirochaetaceae bacterium | reverse complement strand
TGAATAATGCGGACAACACGAAAGGGCAGCTCTTTTAACGCTATCTCTACAAAACGGCAGCTGGAATCGGTTTTTTTGTTTACCACAGGCAAGTGTAACGCGAAATGCGCGATGTGTTTTTACGCCAGCGATATGGATAAAAAGAACGAGGACATGTCGTTTGACGAAATCAAGCGGTTTTCGGAATCGGCGGGCAATTTTAAGCGTTTGTGGCTTTCCGGCGGGGAGCCGTCGCTGCGCGAGGATTTGCCGGAAATTATCGAAATGTTTTACAAAAACAATCACGTTACGGACGTAAACTGTCCGTCGAACGGGATTAAGGGCGAGCGGCTTGTCGAATGGCTTACCCGTTTGCGCAAGAGCTGCCCCGACTGCAACCTTACCATCAGCATTTCGCTGGACGGGTTTGGCAAAACGCACGACCTTCAGCGGGGTGTTCCGTGTTTCTACAAAACGGTAGAAACGCTGAAGCGGCTGGACGATGTGTTTGCCGACGACGGTCATGTTATTCGTAACATTGCCACGGTTATTACCAAGTACAACGTTGACGAGGTTCTCGACCTGATGCGCTGGGTGTACGGGCGTTTTAAGGTAACAACGCACACTATCGAGGCGGCGCGGGGCAATACGCGCGAGGCGGATGTAAAAATTGTTACCGAGGCTTCGCTGCGGGCGCTGCAGGACGAGGCGCTGCCGTTCTATTCGGCGTACGCCAGCCGCATTGCCGAAGGTGTGGACAGCGCTATCGGCAAGAAGATAGCGGCCTTTTTTTACCTGGGGATTATGCGCGCGTTGTACGACATTCGCTCCAGCAACATCGACCGGCCGTGCTGCTGGAAGATGGACTGTACCGCCGGCGAGACGTCGCTGGTGCTGGACTATGACGGGCGTTTCCGCGCCTGCGAGCTGCGCGAGCCGGTGGGGGCTATGCGGGACTACGGCTACGACGCGCAAAAAATGCTTTTTGGCGCGGCGATGAAAAAAGAAATTGCCGCGATTGGGCACGGGTACACGGCGAATTGCTGGTGTACGCACGGCTGCTGGATTATGTCGTCGCTCAATTTTAATCCGCTTAAAATGATAGGCCACCTTATGCGGGCAAACCGCGAGGTTAAGCGGCTTTCCCGCCCGCTGCCGGAGATTACCGAGGCTTCGCTGCGCGACCTGGAAGGAAAATACGGGCTTGAAGCGGATAAGCTGCCGGTCTGGTAGGCTTGAACGCGCGGCGGGGTTTTCGGCGGCGGTGGCGGTATGAAGATTTTTTTGGTAACCCGCGGTTCGCAGGGTGATATTTACCCGTACCTGGAGGTGGCTCGCGCACTTAAACTGCGAGGGCACGATGTTTTTTTTTCGCTGCCGCGCGAATTCGAGGCACTGGCCAAAAACTTCAACATACCCTACCAGACCCAGGCGTTTGACGACATTACCGGTATGCTGGACACGGCGCCGGGCACCAGGGAACTGCTGGCCTGGATGCGGCGCGTCATTGTCGCGCAGTTTGACGAATACATTCCCATTGTTAAGGAACATGACCTTTTTATCGCGGCCAACACGGAATTCGCCGCGCCCAGCATTGCCGAGTGCTGCGGCAAACCGCTTATCCGCACGGCGTTCGCGCCGCTGCTACCCAGCCTGACGATTCCGCCGCCGGTTATACCGTTTCCCCGGCGCAGCCCGCTTATGCCGCCGCGCTTGTTGTGGGCCGGCCTTAACATTGGCGTTAATCTGCTTACCAAAAAAATAATCAACGGCAAGCGCCAGGAATGCGGCCTTGCGCCAATCGCCGACCAGGGGCAGCACGCGCCGGCGTACGCGGACAACTTCCTCTTGTACAGCCCCACGCTCGGCTGTGTCGACCAGGCATGGCCGTACCGCTGGCACATTGGCGGCTACATGTTTGGCGACGACATCCCCTACGACATGTTCGAGCACAAGCGCTTTATGGAATTTGTCTACAAAGACCAAAAGCCGCTGGTGTTTTTTACCATGGGCAGTTGCAAATCAACGCGGCGCGACTTCCTGTGCGACACGCTGTTCGCAATCTGCGAGCGGCGCGGCTGGAAACTGGCCGTGGGCGCGGACTGGTGGAAAGGCAACGAAGCGGCCAAAAACAGCGGCGACGTGTTTATGCTCAACAGTTTTGTGCCGCACGCCCGCGTATTCCCGCACTGCACCGCCATAATCCACCACGGCGGCAGCGGCACCACCCACAGCGCCGCACGCTCAGGCCGCCCCCAGCTTGCGATGCCGCTCTTGCTCGACCAGCACTACTGGGGCGAGCGGGTGCGCTCTTTGGGGCTGGGACCCGCGCCGGTGCGCGTGAAAACCGTCAGCGCCGCCGCCCTGGAGCGGACAATCCGCGCGCTTATGGAAAACAAAACCTACGAGACAAACGCGCGCGCGCTGGCGGAAAAAGTCCGGCGCGAAACCGGCCTAAAAACCTTTATTGACTACATTGAAAAAGAATATGGCGCCCCCCGGTAATCCCCGCAACGCCCGTTGCGACCGCCGCTATGCGGGCGACCGCCGCCACAGCATACCCGCCGGACAGCCATGCATGTAATCATCGTAGGGGCGGGACAAGTCGGCTACCAACTCGCCGCGCAATTAACCCAGGAAAAACACGACATAAGCCTTATCGAAAAAGACGCGGCGCGCTGCCACCATGTACAAGGCCGCCTGGACTGCTTCGTCCTCAACAACGACGGCGCGTCCCTGGCCGCGCTGGAAAGCGCCGGCATCGCGGACGCCGCCGCCCTCGTGGCAGTAACCGGCAGCGACGAGCAAAACATGATAATCTGCGGCATAGCGGCCTCCTGCTACCCCGCGCTCACCAAAATCGCGCGCGTCCGCAACGAAGACTACGTACAACTCAAAATCTCCGGCAACACTGCCCTTAAACAAGCAGTCCAGGCCGAAAAACACTTTTTAGGCATAGACCACTTTATCCACCCCGACGTCGAAGCCGCGCGCGCCGCCCTGCGAACCATAGAACACGGCGTTATGGGCGACGTACTTTCGTTCGCCCACTCGGAATACGAACTTAACTCCGTCCTTATACAGAAAAACAGCCCCCTGGACGGCCTGTCGCTTATGGACTGGCGAAAAAAAGACACCGGCGAAAGCCTGGTAACACTCATCGAACGCCACGAACAAAGCCTGCTCCCCTCAGGCGGCACAACCCTGCAGCGCGGCGACCGCGTCCACATACTCGCCCCCACCGACGAATTCGACGCGCTGTACAGCCTCGCCGGCCGCAGCGAAAAACCCATCCGGTCAGTCGGCATAGCAGGCGCTTCAAAAATCGGCACCCTCATAGCGGACGGCCTGGGCTTTCGGGACACCGGCGCGCAGACGAGCCTCCTCGCCGAAAAAGCGCGCTCATTTTATGCATTCATCAAGTCCTTCATCCTCAAAAGCAGCCGCAGCCTGGTCATCATCGACCACGACTACGAAACCTGCAAAACGCTCTCCACCCGCTACCCCAACGCCCTCATCCTGAACGAAGACATAACCGACGAAAACTTCGCCGCCGAAGAACGCCTGGGCAGCCTGGACCTGCTCATAACCGCGACCACCCACCAGGAAATCAACATCATAACCAGCCTCTACCTCAAATCCAAAGGCGTAAAACGCGCAATCGCCCTCGTTTCGGGGTCGGGCTACGCCGTCATAGCCCGCCGCCTTGGCGTAGACGTTGTAATACCCGCGACCTCCGTCGTCGTCGACGCCATACTCTCCCGCGTCAAAGGCAAAAGCGTCAAAGGCATACACACCATAGGCGACGGCAGCATCGGCATCTACGAAATAACCGTAACCGGCGAATCCCCCCTCATAGGCCAGTCAATCGTCAACTTTCGCCTTAAAGAAGGCGGCCTGGTCATGCTCGTACAACGCGACAAAAAATCCTACATCCCGCGCGGCGACTACGTTTTCCAAAACAGCGACACCATCATCATCATCGCAAAAAACAACCAGGTAAAACAAATAGAACAATACTTTGGCGTACAATTATAAATTTTGAGAATTTGGGCGCGGGGGCGCTACGACACCCCGATAATTTTTATATCCAGAAGCCGCCACAATAAATGTATCGTACACGGAATAAAAATACCGTTTTTATGCAGAAGCCGCGCACTAATCACAAGCACCG
>JAITGR010000169.1 GCA_031280455.1 Spirochaetaceae bacterium | reverse complement strand
CAGGCTGCCGCCCACATTCCGATCAATGTGCGCGCGCTTGGTGTTGACATGCTTTCGATTTCCGCGCACAAGTTTCACGGGCCCAAGGGTGTTGGCGCGTTGTTTTCAAGGCTGCCGCTTATTCCGGCGGCGTATATTACCGGCGGCGGGCAGGAGAAGGGGCAGCGTGCCGGCACCGAAAACGTAAGCGGCGTTGTGGGGATGGCGGCGGCGCTTGCCGAGGGGGTGCGTGATATGGCGGCGAACACCGCGCACATTACGGCGCGGCGGGACAGGCTTATCGAGCGCACGCTCCAGATTCCCGGCGCGTTTTTAACCGGCGACCCGGAGCGCCGTCTGCCCGGCCACGCGTCGTTTGTGTTTGAGGGCGTTACGCACAGCGCATACATCATCAATATGCTCAATGACGCGGGCATCTGCGCCAGTTCCGGTTCGGCGTGTTCGGCTGCCTCAAAGGAAGCGTCCCATGTTCTTACCGCGCTGGGTTACAACGCGGAGCTTGCGCGCAGCGCTGTGCGTATTTCGCTTTCGCATTACAACACGGCGGAAGAAATCGATGTTATTACCGGGCGGCTGCCTGCGATTATCAGCGAAGTGCGCGCAAAAAAAGAGTTGCCAGGGAACCACTGATTAAATCAAGCATTAAAATTGGGCGCATTTTTGCTGCGCAAAAACCGGGCTATCCGCTCTAATTTGGCCGCTTTGCGGCCAAATTCCGCTTCTATCCCTTGCGCTCTTCCGTATTCGGGTGCCGCCTTCACGTTAATCAGCGTTTCCCTGGGGAAGGGCAACGTTGATTAAATCGAATCTAACCAGCATTGCCCGACGCTTCGCTTATGTTCCCCACATCAGTAGGAATACTGAAAACTGTAGCCAAACGAGAACGGCGTGTCGTTGACCGTGCCGTCCAGCGCCGACAGTTTGAGCGAAAACCAGAGCAAGGGCTGTAATCTAATCGGCAGCACGCCAACCGGCGTTACCGTATAATTCATTTTAAGCCGCGCGACAACAGAATGTAAAAATTCCGGCACCCCCGGCCCAAGCTGGCTATTCCAATAGCCAAACCGGTAGGCAAGCGTAAAGAAAAACCGGTTAAAGTACAAATGGCTAAAATTCGCCTGCGCCTCCAGCTTCAACACCGTCAATTCAGTTTCCCCGCCGGTAACCCACTTTAATTTTTCACGACTGCGCAGCGGCGCATATTCAGTCAGCGCGACAGACGCAAAACGCTGCTGTGTTACATTCCCTTCACCCGCAATCGACAAAAGGCCATTTTCCCAAAACGCCGCGTACAAAGTTTGCTTAACACCAGAAAACCGCACCAGCGGCAGCGGCTCGGCAGCAGCCGTTATAACACCCTCGTAACTGGGATTGTAGTCATCACGGAACAGCCATGTATGCATAAAAACCCCCGCCGACATACCATTGCCAAACGCCTCCCAGCTTGCCGTGTGTAAATTCGACAACGTAAGCTCCAGATTGAGGAAATACGAATTACTTAAATCGTTCGTCCATTCATACGCCGAAACCCACTGCTTGTTTTTAACACTATTCTTAGGCGCGGCAAATGAATGGTAACTGCTTATACCCGGGCGCGCCAGAAACGAAAGCCGGTTATTAAAAAGCGGAAACTTAAAATACAAATACACCTGCGGCCGCAAATTCCTCCGCGCCGGTTCTATATACGACAAAACAACATCAGAATAGTAGAAGTATATAGGAATACCAAATGTATAGTTTATCCATGTAAGGTCTTTTATCGCCAGCATATTGAATTCCCAATCATAGTATGCTTCCAGAAAAAGCAAATTGGAATCGAACGGGTCGGAAATGTAGAAGAACCCGCCAAGACCACTCAAGCGCGCTGCGCCTTCAATGCTGACTGGCGGCTGATTTATGTACGGCAGCGGTACCCATAAATTAAAAGGATTGCCAAAGTTCGGGAAAAAGTGATACCACTCCCAGTTGTGCATAACCTGCGAAGCCGTTTCGCGCTCCTCCGCCGTAAGAAAATCCGCAGCCGGTTGGCCATCCTTGGCCAGGCCGCTTTCGGCCAGGCGGGCGGCACTCCAGGGACGCAGCGTCAGCGGAAATTCCGTGTTGCCGCCCGCCGCAGCGCCGTCGTAGCGCGAAAGCACATCCGTCGCCGAGAACGCCGTTTTGTAGTACACCTCGCCGCCCGAAAGCACCGGCAGATGCACGCCGCCTGAAAAATCGGCGCTGTAAAACAGGGCGCGCGGCGCATCCGGCTTGTCAAACCGAATCTCGCCCAGCTTGGTCATGCGGTCGTTGTTGTTGTACTGAAAAAGCAGCCGGCCTTCGGAATACCGCAAATTCCTGACATAGTTCCACCAGTCCGCGCCGCGCTCTTTTGCCGGCTCGCCAAAACTCCACGCTTTTTTTTGCTCGTAGTCGTACACGGCGATTTCCCGCCGGCCTTTGGCAGCGAGGATAAACGCGAAGCGTGTGCTATCCAGCGGACTTATGCTGCCAAACACCAACTCCGCGCTGCCGGTAAGCAGAATTTCTTCGCCCGCGCCGGCGGCAAACGGCCTGTAGACAATGCGGGTGTTGTGCGTGTCCGATGCAATGCCGGCTATGCCGTCGCGGAAGTAGCGCGCGTAGTACATTTTTTTGAATACACGGCCTGTCGCAAAGCCGTTTGTTTTGTATTCGCGGACGACCGCCTGCGAAAGCTGCCCTGTAACAGCGCCGGTGCGTATGTAGGTAGAAAGCAAAAGCCGCCTGCCGTCCGGCGACACGTCTATGGCATAGGCGGCGGAATCCGCGCGCACAACAGTTTTTGTTTTCTTTGTTTTGGTATTGTACACATATACATTGCCGCTGTTCTTCTCCAGAAAATACACAAGGCCGCCGTACGCCGCGCTGTCGGCAATAGACGATATATATCCTCTATTTTTATACACAACATCAGGTTCCTTCGCGTCCGGTTTTTTAAGCGCTATATCGTTTTCAAAATCTTTCCATGCGTCAAGTATTTTTATGCCGTATACTTTTTTGAATATATAGTAAAAACCGTTATTGTATTTTGCCGGCGAAAAATGAAAGACACTGCCGATTTGCCGCCATAGTTCCCGGAATTTTTCCGGCCCGTATGTTTTAATTAAATACGTGCAAAAAATGCCGCCGTAATAGTAGTAAAGATTCGCGCCGGGCGGCAAATCCCACGCGCCTTCAGTCTGGAACGGCGTCTTAAAACGGCCTTCCAGCGCGTCCTGGCGCAGCCGTTCCCGAATAACAGGGTCGTTTGCCCTGCCAAAACCGCCTTCGCTTTCTATCGCCACCGCCGCGCCCTCTATCATAAACCAGGGGGCGTTAAACGCCAAGAGGTTTACCCAGCCGCCGAATATGTTCCGCAGGGCTTTTACCAGCGGGCTTTTGCTGCCGGCAGTTACGGCGTGCACCAACTCGTGTGTAAAAAGATTTTCTATAGTGTTTTCAAATGTTGTAAAATCAATAAATTCAGGTGTATCAAAAACGAGTATATGCGAATACGGCACCGGATTCATGTAGCCGTTTACCTCGTCGGTATCGGGCGTTATGGAAACCGGCACACGCTCGGTAAGCTCAATGCCGAACAAATCCGAAAGCCGCCGGTAGACGCCTTCGGCCCTGCCCGCAAGAAAGAACGCCGTCCGCTTCGATTCTTCGGGGAATATAAATTCAAAGTGTTCGGTACGAATGGTTTTTAGTTTTGAAAACGGCTTAAAGTTCTGCGCGTACAAACCAGACAGGGCACCGGCAAAAAAAAGCGCGCACACCAGAAGGCGGCGCACAGACGCTCCGGTATGCCAAAAGTCGGGCGGCCAGGATTTTGGCGGTTTGTTCCCCAAAAAAAATCTCCTTTTTAATTTGCGAAAGGGGGGACTTGAACCCCCACGCCTTGCGGCACCAGATCCTAAGTCTGGCGTGTCTGCCATTCCACCACTTTCGCGCTTGCTTTATAGTAGGATAAATCGGGAAAAAAATCGAGAGGCGCTGGCCTTACGGGGACGGCGGCGCGGCGCGGATGTGCCACACTCTGCCGCAGGCAAGTCCCCAGCGCTGGCGGGCGTAGGCAGAAAAGGCGAGCGCTTCGGTGTGGAAGGTTTCGGCCAAAAGCGGCCAGAGTTCCCGCTCCGGGTCGGCAGGCGGCAGTATCGCGCGCCGCCAGTCGCTGGTATGGAGTCTGCCGGGTACGGTCTTGCCAAAATACTCGGCGGCGGCGCCGTCTGATTGCTGCATAATGTGCGCCATGTATTCGTTTATCAACAGGCTGGTGTCTTTTACGTCGTACTGCTGGTAGTCAAAATAGGACTGCATGACGTTTTTTGCCGCGCGGGGCAGGTTTTTCCAGCGTTCCGCGCAGAAATCTCTAAAATCTTTGTCGATAAAAAATATGCCGTGAAACCCTTCGTGCGCCATGAATAAAA
>JAITGR010000077.1 GCA_031280455.1 Spirochaetaceae bacterium | reverse complement strand
TACATTGGCGGCGAGGAAGAAAAATCGGAACGGGAGCCGCTGAAGATTTTTGGCAGTATTGAAGGCGGGCGCATACAGGAGGCGTCCGCGCCGGTCATTAGCGCCCACTGTAACCGCGTGCCGGTAAGCGATGGTCACACGGCGACAGTTTCCGTGGAATTCGGGGCGAAAAAGCCTTCGCTTGCCGAGATTGCGCGCATTTGGCGGGAATTTCGCGCGCTGCCGCAAGAGCTGGCGCTGCCGATGGCTCCCGCTATTCCCATTGTTGTGCGCGAGGAGGCGGGGAGGCCGCAGCCGGCCAAAGACCGCGACAGTCAGAAAGCCATGGCCGTTAGCGTTGGGCGGCTGCGTCCCTGCGGCGTGTTCGATGTCCGCTTTGTCGGGCTTTCGCACAACACGGTGCGGGGCGCTGCCGGCGGCGGTATTCTGAACGCGGAGCTACTGAAATCGAAGGGCTACCTGGGATGACGAGCGCCGCGCCCCTGCCGGATAAGCGCCGCGCCGACTGGAAAGAGACCGGCATCGAGCATTTTTCCCGTATCTACCGGGAGCTGGACGCGGGGGAAATCGCGGCGCGGTGCAAGCTGCCGTTTTCCGGCGGCACATTCAGCCTCCGGCTTATGGGGCAGGAGTACATGGCCGGCTTCCCCGTCTTTACGCTGGAGGCCGCGGACGGCGGCGGGGAGGCGGCGCTTGCTGTCCGGGCGCTTGTTCTGCGCTATTTGTGCCAGGGGCGCTGGGCGCGCGCGGCAGGGCGGCGGCTTTCGTACCGCGAGGTGCCCTGGGGCGAAACGTATTTTGCCAATTTTGAAGGCCGCTGCATTAAGCGGCTTGCCGCCCTCGCAGGCGACCCGGAAGGGTTTTGCCGTTTTTTTGAACACACGCCGGCGCTGCGAGCGGAAAAACTGCCCACGCAACTGGGCTACCGGTTTGAGTTTCTTTCGGATTTGTTTTTTACGTTTATTCTGTGGCCGGGCGACGACGAGTTTCCGGCGCAGGCGCAGATTTTATTTGACGACAACATTCCGGCGGCCTTTACCGCCGAAGACCTGGCGGTCGCGGGCGATATAGCCATAGGCACGCTTAAAAAGGCGATGGCCGGTTTTTAAGAAAACGCTTTTGGCATTACTCCCTTGACTGTTTAAGTATCTTTTTGACAAGTTTGTTATCTATCTATTTCGCCGTGTCGCGGAACGGTCAGTTTTTTACCGGTCTCAACATTTTCGTATATATCATGGCGGCCTCCATGCTTTAAAAGACCATGGCGTTTTGTTCAAGAAGTTTTATAAAATCACTGCGCTTCACTCTCCAACCTCTAAGGAAGCAATGATTAAATGCCAACGAGCATTTAATCATTGCTTCTTACCCCGTAATTGCGTAATGAAATGAGCAATTACAAAGGGCAATGCTGATTAGATTCGATTTAATCAGCATTGCCCTAACATTCCATATTGCTGCGTTACCTCAAGTGTCCCGTCTTTTATCCATTCATATATCTCCAAAAGATGTGCTTCCAGGTCTTTTTTGTCTAAACCTTGTGTTGGATACTCTGGATAATTTTCGAGCCACCCTATTAAAAATTTTTCGCCGTGCTCATATTTATATCGTACATGCATTGTTCTGCTCCTAATTATAGCGGTTCATCTCTAAAAACTGAAGTTTTTTAGAGATGCCCTATACTGGTTACGGTATCTGTAATTTGACAAAAAGTCAAGATATGTTTATTCGCCGTGGGGTTTAATACCCCGCCCCTTGGGGCGGTTAAAAACGGTAATGATAAAGAAAAATGGTAGTAAACCCCACTGTACAAACCATTTCCTATCGAACGGCAGATTTTTCGCGGAAAAATCTGATACCCCGCTGCTTGCGGCGGGGTAGTTCATTTATATAACGTGTTTTGTCTGCCAGCGGCCGCGCAGCCAGCGGGTGGTGAATATGCCGCCGCGGAACGCAAAGTCCAGCGCCATGCCCATCCATACGGACAGCGCCGCAAAATCCAGAATGTATGCGAATATATATGAACTTGTTATACGCACAAACCACATGGTGCATATCGCGGTTATCATAACAAAGCGGACATCGCCGGCGGCGCGCAGCGCGTTGGGGAGCGCGAAACTTAACGGCCAGGCGATGGTCGAGCTTATGCAGTGCAGTGTTAGAAAGCGGCGTGTCAGCGCAATGGTTTCCGGCGAAAGGTTAAAAACGCCAAGCCAGATGTCCATACAGATAAGTATCATTACGTTGAGCGCGGCCAGTGATATATACGTTGTTTTCATAAGGCTCGCTGTCCAGCGCCGCGCGCCCGCGTAATCGTTTGCGCCTATACACTGGCCGGCGACGGTCAGTATCGCCATGCCAAAGCCGGTGCCGGGCATGTAGATAAACGACGCGACCGCGCCGCTTATGGCGTTTGCGGCTATCGACGCGGTGCCGAACTGGCTTACGACGCGCGAAAGAAAGATTTTGCCAAACTGAAAGAGCGAGTTTTCGACGGCTCCGGGGATGCCGACGCGCAGAATTCGCTTTATCATTATTGTATCTATTTTTGTTATATGTATATCGCGCAGATGTATGGGCGAATTCTTTGCGGTAAGTTGAAACCAAAGCAGAAACACGGCGCCGGCGATGCGGCATAAAAGCGTGGCGAGTGCGGCTCCCGCGGCTCCCATGCCGCATACAAAAATAAACAGCGCGTTGCCGCCTATGTTGATAATGTTCATCAATATCGCGGCAAGCATGGGAAGGCGGCTGTTTCCCAGCGCGCGAAAGAGCGATGCCGACGATGTATACACGGCAAAGAATGGCAGGCTGAATGTGCTGATAAAAAAATACCGGCGGGCGTTTTCCATAACGGCAGTTTCTATATGGCCATAGACGGCGCGCAGGATGTGCTGGTAGCAGAGCAGGGTTATGAGCATGACGGCGAGCGAAACAGCGGCGTTGGAAAGCATGATCTGTCTGGAGGCGCTGGCCGAGTTGCCGCGGTCGCCTCTGCCGGCGTACTGGCTTACGACGACCGCGCCGCCTGTGGCAAGCGCGCTGAACAGTATGATGAGCAGCTGGTTTATCTGGTCTACCAGCGAAACGCCGGATATGGCGGCCTCGCCGGCGCTGGTAACCATTGCCGTATCGGCTATGCCTATGGTTACCGCAAGCAGTTGTTCAACAATCAGCGGCCACAAAAGCCGCCACACGTTTTTTTTATTCCA
>JAITGR010000056.1 GCA_031280455.1 Spirochaetaceae bacterium | reverse complement strand
CAGACCGAAGCCGTCGGGTATATCATCGCCGTTTCGGTAAGCGAAAGCCCGCACCGCGCCGGCGCGTCCAGCAGGCGGAAGGCCAGGCGCTTGTCCTCGTGGCTGGGGCAGCACGGGTAACCGAAGGCCGGCCGTATGCCGCGCCCGTCCTGTTCCGAAAGCCCGCTCCGCCACGGCAGTTGCGCCGTCCAGGTAGCAAGCCGCGCGTGCGTTTCCTCGCTCCAGGCCTCCACCAGATTGTCGGCAAGGCTGGCCGCCAGAATCGCGCGGTAGCTGCCTTCTCCGGCGGCTTCCCGCAGCTCCGCAAGCCCGCAGCCGGTACTCAGCGCGAACAGCCCCAGCGTGTCGAAACGGCCGGCGGCGGCGGTTTCCGGCAGGATAAAGTCCGCCAGGCACGGATTGGGGAGCCCCGCCCGCCGCTTACGCAGTACGCGCGGGAACTGAAAGACCGCCACCGGCTCCGGCTGAGCGTCCACTGCGCCCGCCGCGTCCGCTAACGCGGACGGGTCGTACAGCATAACCGCCTCGTCGCGCGAACGCGCCGGAAAAAAACGCAGCACACCGCGCGCTCGCAGCAGATTGTCCCGCACCATTTCCGCAAGCAATTCGCGCGCGTCCTTTTCGAGCGCCTCCCGCGCCGCCGCCCGCGCGCCGCCTTCCGGCACAGGGGGCACATCCCAGCGGCGAAAAAAGCCCTCCCAGTCAAAGTGAGGGAGGAGGGCGGCCAGCGGGTAATCGTTTAGGCTGATGATTTCAGCGCCAGTCAAACTGCACCTTGTTTTCGCGCGCGGCTTCCGGGCTGAGCCGCACCCGCCGCGCCTCCAGCGCGTGGTGCGCTTCCAGCGCGGCATCGTACTCGCCGCGCAGCCGTTCCAGAAACGCGCCGCGCAGTTTGGGCGACAAGAGCTCGCGCGCCGTTGTGCTCGCGCGGCTTGCGTCCGGCACATAGGCCACCGGAGCGCGGTATTCCGGCGCGATTTTGAGCGCAGTGTGCAGAAGACTGGTCGCCGCGCCGCCGACCAAGAGCGGTATGGTAAAGCCGCCCGCGTCCAGCGCGCGCGCCACCCGCGCCATCTCCGCCAGCGACGGCGTTACCAGCCCCGAAAGCCCGATAAGGCGGACATTCGCCGTCTCCGCCGCTTCAAGTATGCGCTCGCACGGCGTCATCACCCCCAGGTCGATAATCTCAAAACCGGCGCAGGAAAGCACGGTCGCCACAATGTTTTTGCCAATGTCGTGCACGTCGCCCTTTACCGTGGCAAGCAGCACCGCATCGCCGCCGTCTCCGCCGCGCCGCTTTTCGGCAAAACACGGCTCCAACACTGCCGTCGCGCGCTTCATCACCTGGGCGCTGCGGAGAATTTGCGGCAAAAACAAGGCCCCCGCTTCAAAAAGCGCGCCGGCTTCCTTCATGCCTTCCATAAGCGGGCCGTCCACAATGTCCAGCGCGGCCATGGTTTGCAGCGCCTCCTCCACATCACGCTGAATGTCGTCCTCGATGCCTTCGATAATCGCGCGGGTAATGCGCTCTGGCGCCGTATCCAGCCGCGCCGCGTCCGGCCGTACCGCACCCGCCGGCGCAAGGCCGCCTTCTTCCCGCGCCAACTGCACCAGACGCGCCGCCGCGTCCGTGCCGCCCCCCAGCACCAGCGCCAGCGCCGCGTCCCGTACCGGCGGCGAAAGGCTTTCGCCGTGCGCGAGCGCGTCAGGGGCCGCGATAGCCAGGCGCATTCCCGCATCATAACACTGCTCCAGAAAGACCGCGTGCATAGCGGCGCGCACTGTCTTGTTCCCGCGAAAACTGTACGAAAGGTTTGAAACCCCCGCCGAAACCGTCAACGCGCCGTCCAGCGCAAGAATGGCCCGCGTCGCGTCGATAAACGCGCGGGCGTACCCGTCGTGTTCGCTAATGCCGGTCGCTACGGCAAGCACATTCGGGTCAAACACAATGTTTTCGGGCGGAATGCCTTCGGCCTTCAACAGGTTGAACGCCCGCGTGGCGATAGCGACCTTGCGCTCGAAGGTGTCGGCCTGGCCCTGCTCATCAAACAACATCACAATACACGCCGCGCCCAGTCGCGCAATCTGCCGTGCCTGTTCAAGGAACGCCGCTTCACCTTCCTTTAACGTGATTGAATTGACCAGGGGTTTACCGCAGACGCATTTGAGCGCCGCAAGCAGCGTGTCCCAGTCCGAAGAATCCAGCGTGAGGGGGATTTTTGCGACAAACGGGTCGCACTGGGCGCGTAAAACCAGCGCGCGCAAGCAGGCGGCGCTGTCCAAAAGCCCGTCGTCGGCGCACAAGTCCAAAAGGCGCGCGCCGGCTTTTACGTTGTCGCGCAAAAGCCGCGAGACCAGAGCGCCGTCGTCTGCTTTAAGCGCGCCCAAAAACCGCTTGCTGCCCGGCGCGTTGCCGCCCTCGCCGATTATACACAGGCCGCCGGAGCGGGAAACCTCCAGCGCGTCAAGACCCGCCAGACGCAGGCAGGCGGCCTTCTTTACCGGCAGCCGCGGCGCCCGGCCCCGGACGGCGGCGGCTATCGCGGCGATGTGCGCCGGTGTGGAGCCGCAGCAGCCGCCGGTTATGGTAACCAGTCCCTCGGCGGCAAACGCCGCGATTTCGCCAGCCATCTCGTCCGGCGACTGCGTGTACGCGCCCGCTTCATCCGGCAAACCGGCGTTAGGGTGCGCGCTCACAAAACATTCGGCGGCACAGGCGGCTTCCCGCAGCAACGGCTGCAGCGCGGCGGCCCCCAGCGAACAGTTAAGCCCAAACGAAAACGGCCGCGCGTGGGCTGTG
>JAITGR010000229.1 GCA_031280455.1 Spirochaetaceae bacterium | reverse complement strand
TTGGCCTGGTTCGCGCCCACCACAACGTGGTACGCGGCGGGCAGCGCGGCGGCAATGCGGTAGGAACAGAGGCCGACGCCGCCGCCGTCGCTGCGCGCGGTGTACACGGTTTCGGCCAGGTGCTTTACCCAAAACGAAAACGGCGACGCGGGCGCGATCGACGGGTAGGTTTTGCACACCTGTTCAAGCGCCGCCAGCTCCGCCACACAGCGGGCGATAACGGCATCCGCTGACGCGGCAGAATCGGTGGTGTCTGATGCCGCCCCCCCCCCATCCCTGTCCAGGAAGCGGTCGCGGAACGCGAAGTAACTTTTTTTTACGGCGCTCAATGTTTTCGCGTGGCACAGCCGCAGTATCGCCGTTTTCAGGTCGGTATAAAAAACCGATATATCTTCCGAAGAAAAACGCGCGGTCTTCCATACATCCACCAGCGCGCCGTCTTCCTCCCAGCCGCACACGCAGTTGTTTTCAAGGCCGAAGGCGATCAGCTTATCAATCTGCCCGCGCTCCTTCCAGGGAAGGGCGGCGTTTGAAAGCAGGTTTACCAGCGGCTCAAACGCAAAGTTTTGTGTATAACATTCCAGTATACCGGAAAAAAGCCGCCCTGCCGGATACTCGTTGAGTTTTTTGCCGTTCTTGTCGGTATACGGAATGTTCCGGTTAAAAAATTCACTTTTAAGGTGCGGCAGATAGTCGCCGTTTTCGGGAACGCCCACAACAATATCGTGCCAGGCCGCGCCCTGCTCCGCCAGCCGCAGAATGTAGCGCGCCGCGTCCGTAATTTCGCTCCGCGCGTTCTGGTAAAAAAAAGCCCGGGGCGGATGCGGCGGCGGCGGTATGTTTACCGTTTGTATATACTCACCGGCGGCTTCAAGCAATGCCTGGTAGCCGGCATAGTCGGGGATTATTTCAGGGAAAAAAATAATATAGCGCCGCCCGTCCTGCCGGATAAACGGCGGGCGCTCCCACGCGCTTTCAAACAGATTGTTGTCGTCCAGAAATTGCCGGTACAAACCGAAAAGCACGAGCAGGTCGGCGCTCTCGCCATCTGCCGTCCGCCCGCCGGCGGCCTCCTGCCACAAGGCAAGTTGGGGCAGCATGCCCGCTATCCACGAAGCAAAAGCCGGCGAGTAGGCGGCGTACGCGGGCGGGATGAGCGCGCCAAAATACGCCGCGCCGCCGGCTTTTTTGCGGGCGGCGTTCTCCTCCAGCATGGCCGCCGCGAACAGCTTGCGTATAAGCGGCGTCGCCGTACCCGGCGTCGCCGTTTGCAAAGGCGTCGCCCCCGCGGATGGCGATGCCGTTTGCAAAGGTGCGGCCGTTTTTATCGCCGAAAGTTTGAAGGTGTCCCAGGCGATAAAGCGGTCGAGGCGCACGGCGCACACACCGCCAGGCGTACTGACACCGCGTTCCAGCACGGTGTCCGCGTACGCCTGCGCGGCGCTCTCCGACGGGAACACGAACACGCACGTCTGGTCGTCCAGCGCGGCCTGGATACGGGCAAGCGCCAGCGGGAGGGGGGGGGGCATTTTAACCGGCGCTGCCGTTTACCACGCGCGTGGTACGCAGCGGAGCGCCGTTCAAAAGCAGCGCCGCGCCGCCGGCTTCAATAAAGCCGTCCCGCACCTCAAGCGGCACGGCGAAAAAGTCGTCTATGGTAATTTCCTCAGGCGGCGGGGCGCTGGTTTCGCAGCCGGCCACCGTAACGCGCGTGCCGCAGAGGGCGGCGGCGGGGGCCGCGTCCAGCACCTCCACGGTTTCGCCGCCGTCCACGTTTTTCGCCGAGGCGGCTATCAGCATACCTCGGCTTGCGACGCCGCGCAGTTTTGCTTCCTTTAAGTTGTAGGCGACAATAACGCTTCGCCCCAAAAGCTCCTCGGCCGTGTAGTAGGGTACAAGGCCGGAGACGATAGTCCGCTCCTCGCCCGCGCCCAGGTCTATTTTTTCGATGTACAATTTATCCGCGGACGGATGTTTTTCTACCGCGATAATTTTTGCCACGCGCAAATCCACGGTCGCCGCAAAGCGCGCCGCCGCGTCGACAGTCGCCGCACCCGCCGCCGTACTCGGCGCCGCCGTACTCGGCGCGGACGCTTTCCCTTCCTGTTGGGTCATTTTTTCACGCTCCTTTTGATTCCCCGCATACCTGTCCCGCAGGCGCGCAATGTGCTCCTCTTCAAGTTTCTGGAAAAGTACGCCGGATGTCTGCGCCGTCTCCAGCCCTTCCAGCACGCCCAGGCTGCTCCAGTCCAGCGCCTCGCCCCCGCCAGCCTCGCCAGCAATGCCGCCCTCGCGCTCGCGTATCGTTTTGCCAAAACACGCCGCCATTTTTTGCGCCGCCCGCGGAATGAACGGAAAGCAGAGTATCGCAAGGTCGCGCACAATGTAACACAAACCGGCGATAAGGCTGGCGGCCTCCTCCGGCGCGCTCTCCCGCTTTTTCCACGGCTCGCCGTCCTGAAACGTTTTGTTGGCAAACGCCGCAAGCTCAAAAATGCGGTGGAACGCGTCGCGCAGTTCCGCCCACTCCATAAGGCCCAGTATATCAGCTTCATATTCACGTATCGTACCCCAGAACACGTTCTTTTCCGCGCCGCGCGGCACCGTCCCGCCGTAATAGCGCGCAACAAACGAAACCGTTCTGTTTACCAGATTGCCCAGGTTGCCGATAAGCTCGCCGTTCACTTTTTCGTACAAATCTTTCCATGTAAACAGCGCGTCCGATTTTTCCGGCCTGTTGTAGAATATATAAAAACGCCATACATCGGCGGGTATGCCGGTTTCCATAACATCAGTGCCGAACACGCCGACCCCGTTCGACTTTGAAAATTTCCCGCTTTCGTAATTGAGGTATTCGGTACTGCTCATGTGGTGCAGCATGGTCCAGTTTTCGCCCGAACCAAGCTGACTGCACGGAAACACAACGGTATGAAACGGAATGTTGTCTTTGCCGATAAACTGAAACAGCTCCACCTCGCCGGGATTTTTCCACCATGCGTCCACAAACGCCCGCCAGTCCTCGCCGCGTTCTGCCGCCAGCGCGCCGGTTATTGATACATACCCGATAGGCGCGTCGAACCACACATAAAAAACTTTTTTTTCATAGCCTTCCAGCGGCACCGGAATCCCCCAGGAAAGGTCGCGGGTAATGGCGCGCTCGTGGAGGCCGTCGCGAATCCACGCCTCTGTCATACGCACCGCGTTGCGCGCCCACTTGCCGCGCGGCGCGGCCTCCTGTATCCACGCTTCCAGCCGCTGTCGCAGCGCGGGCAAGTCGATGTACAAGTGGCTGGTCGAGCGCAGTTCCGGCTCGCTGCCGCAGCTTGCACAGCGCGGAGAACGCAAGTCGGTCGGGTCGAGCAGCTTGCCGCACGCCTCGCACTGGTCGCCCCGCGCGTTCCCGTACCCGCACGCCGGACACTCACCCAGCACAAAACGGTCGGCGAGAAAACGCCCGCACTTGCGGCAAAACAACTGCTCGCCGGTTTTTTCGTGAATAAACCCGCCCGCGCGCAGTTTGGCAAAAACTTCCTGCACAATTTCAGTTTGAATAGCCGTGGAAGTCCTGCCGAATTTGTCAAAATCAATGCCGAACCAGCGGTCTATCTCGTTATGCACCGCCCAGAACCGGTCGCACAACTCCCGCGGAGCAATACCCTCCTCCGCCGCCCGCGTCTCGGTCGCGGTACCATACTCATCCGTGCCGCACACATACAACGTATCATACCCGCGCAGTCTGCAAAACCGCGCACAACAATCCGCACTCAAAACCTGAATAAGATTACCCAGATGCGGAACGTTATTCACATACGGCAGCGCCGACGTAATAAGCCGTTTTTTCATACAGAAATGCTACCACACAAACCATGCCCACGGGCAGAGGGCTGCCCCCGCAACGTCCCCGCTCGTGCGCCGCGTTGCCGGTTGTCAGCGATCGGTGCCTCCTAGGGGTAATAGGCTATCCCATAAAATCTAATATCTGTCCGTTCAACGCTCGTTTGGTATCGCGCCAATAAGGCATATATTTATCCATCATGGATGTAAAAACTTCATTGTGATGTTTTTCGACAAGATGCGTTAGTTCATGCAGGATTACATATTCAAGACAGTCTTGCGTTTTTTTTGCCAATTGCAGATTAAGCCATATTTTTTTTGTTTGAATATTACACGTCCCCCAGCGGGTAGTCATGTATTTGGTTTGCCAGCCGGAACATTTGAGTCCGGTGCGTTCTTCCCATTTTGGAAGCAGGCGTTCAATTTCTTTTTTTAATATGCTTCGATACCATTCACGGATAAATTTCTCCCGTTGTTCAGCGCTGCTCTCTTTACAAACAGTAAGTATTGCCTTGTCGCCGGATAGCAGAAGTGTGTTTTTTCCGTTTCCATATTCAACTTGCAAAAAATACTGTTTGCCCCATACATATAAGGTTTCGCCGGATACATATTTCCGCTCTGATTGGCGGGGCTGTGTTTTGAATTTTTCAACTTGACGTTTTACCCAACCGGCTTTTGTCCGCACAAAGCGCTCAATGGTGTCATCACTCATGCTCAACGGAGCGGATACAGTAACCTT
>JAITGR010000225.1 GCA_031280455.1 Spirochaetaceae bacterium | reverse complement strand
AGTCAGAACACTAGAATTTTACTAACATTTTACGTTTTTATCTTTGCGGCGGCTTTCGCATACGGCGCGAAAGAAACAGTTCAGCGAATTTCGTGGGAAGGGGTTGAAGGCGTTTTCCTGTACGAAGTACGCATTGAGCAGCGCGGCGAGGACGGCAACTGGCAGGAAATGCTGGTTCAAATGGTCGAAAACGCCGTATTCCTTGACTGCGAGATCTCTCCCGGGTACTACCGCTTTTCTGTGCGTTCTTTTGATATTCTTAAACGGCCTGGCAGTGTAAGCGAATGGGCTGAGTTCACGGTCGAAAACGGCAAGGCGGGGCAGCACCGGCAGCGGACGGCAGCCGCCGCAGCCGCCGAGCCCGCAGCATCGGGCGCTGCCGCCGCATCGGGTGCCGGCAGCGGCGATGAACAAAAAGTTATATACGCGGCGGATACATTCAACAACGATACAATACGCGCCAAGCCGCTGCGTCTAGAACTGCTGTGGGTGCCGCTGATACCACTGCCAACCGGCGTGTATAACGCGGTTTTTGAAAACACGATATTTCAGGGCGCCGGTTTTGCGGCGCGCCTTACCGTGCTGCCGCTGCGGTTTTCTAAGCTGCAGGCCGGCGTAGAAGCGCGGTCTGCATGGAATTTTTTACACGGCGAAGATAAAAATATATCCGAAGCGTCGCATATATTCGGTATAACCGGCGCGCTTGTTTTGCAGGCGCTCATTCTGCATAACACGGCGATTTCGGCGCGGGCGGGCGGCGGTGTATCGCTGTACTATTCAAACTTTATATTCAATCTGAATACCAGCGCCGAAGAAAAAGTCGAACTTTTCCGGTGGAATCCGGCTGTATACACCGGTATTGAATTGAATTGTTTTTTGGGGCCGTCGTTTGTCCTTTCGCTTGGTGTTGAATACGCGCATGTTCTTGCGACAGACAATACAATACTCGGCTATGTTCGGCCTGTTTTTGGCATGGGGGTTTGGTTTTGAAAATTTCTCTTGCGCTCAAATTTGCCCTTATCGTCTCGCTCTCCATTGCGGCGGCGGTCGGCGTGGTCGTGGTTATACTGGCACGCTGGACGGGGAGAGAGGTGCTGCTCAGCGCGGAGAACACCAACTGGTCGCTGAACCGCGCCGGCGCTCTTGCCGCACAGGAAGCGTTCGATTCGGCACGCCGCAGCGCCGTCTGGTTTTTTGCCGCCGCCGACACGTCCGCGCTCAACGCAGGCCGCTTTCGCGCCCGCCGCGAGGCGTTTTTCGCCGCGTATCCCGGCATTGCCGCGCTCGCCTTTGCCGGCAGCGACGGCGGCAGCGCGGGGCTGTTTATCAACCCGCGCTTTGCCGCGTCCGGCAGCGGCGGGCAGGGCGGCCTTACCGAGCGCATCATCGCAAGCTGCCTGGAAGAGCGCGAACAGGAATTGCGCGAGGCAGCCTCCGGCATGACGCAGGTCTGCGACTCGCCGGTCAGCGGTCTTTTGGTACTTTTTATGCCGGTGAACGACCGCGAGATACAGGTATTTCGCGGCGCGGCGGCAGTTTTCTTTCCGGCGGCGCTCACTGGCATCGCGCCCCGCGCAGACGCGGCGGACGGCAGCCTTTCATTTATCGTGAACAAACAAGGCGTGGTCATCGCCGCCGAAGACCCCGTTCTGGTTGGCACGAACGCCGGAGCGCCGGAGCTGTTTCAAAAAGTGATGGACGGCAAGGCCGCCGCCCTCCAGCAAATCTACACCAACGAAGCCGGCGTGGAGTTCTCCGGCGCGTTCCGCCGCATGGACAACTTTAACGCGCTGTTTGTAACGCATATCGCAAGCGCCGCCGTGTACAGCGAAATGTCCCGCGCCGTATTCTTCATTATAATGACGGGGCTGTGCATCCTCGCCGCCGCGATTGCCGCCGCCGTGATCTACGCGCGCACTATCACCGTACCGCTGACTGCCCTCTCCGGCGCGGCGCGGGAAATGGAACAGGGGTCGTACGCCATGCCGCTTTCTCCGGCAAAGAGCCGCGACGAAACGGGCGCGCTGACGAATCTGTTTATTGAAATGCGAAACGCCGTCCAAAACTTCGAAAAATTTACCGACCCCCGCATCGTAAGTCTTGCGCGGCTTGGAAAACTGCGCCGCGAGGGCGCGAACAAAGACGCGGTGATACTCTTCACCTTTATCCGCGATTTTGAAAAGGTAACGGCCCTCATGCGGCCGGAGGAAATCGTCAACTACATCAACGCATTTCTCTCCCGCATGATACCCTGCATCACACAGACCGGCGGCGTTATCGACAAATACCTCACGCAGAACGGCCTTATCGTCATGGCGCTCTGGGGCACGATTTCGCAGGAAGGGGGCATCCAGCACGACATCATACGGGCGGTGCGCTCTACGCTTATGATGCGTACCGAGCTGCGAAAATGGAACACGCGCCGCAATGTCTTTACCGGCTCTGGCGGCGCGGATGCCGGCGGCGATTTTCTGAGCGCGACGGTCAAAATGGGCTGCGCCCTGCACGCGGGGCCTGTTGTCGCGGGGCAGGTGGGCAGCGACGAGCGCATGTCCTACACGGTGCTGGGCGACGCGGTCAACACGACGGCGCGTATCGAAGAGCCGAACAACACGTACGACACCGATATTCTTGTAACAGAAAGCGTGGTGAATCTGGCGGGCGGCTTGCTTGTTACCCAAGAGATGCCGCCGGTTCATGCCAAGGGAAAATCCGAGCCGCTGCGCGTGTTTGCGCTGGTCAATATGCGCGACAACGGCGGGCCGCAGACGCTTGAGGAGGTGCGCGAACAATGGACGACCTAACCAATAATGCCATTCACGTCCGCTTTCCGCTCGCGGCAAAACTTTCGCTGGGTATATCGGCGCTTCTTATCATCACTTTTTCGCTGGTAACGATTCCCGTGTTTGTCATGCTCAAAGGCGGCAGCGCCCGCCGCGCCGTCGAGAATACCGGGCGCATGAATCAGTACACGTTCACGGCGTTTCAGAGTCTTTACACGTCCATGCAGGCGGACACGGTCGATTTTGCGTCCGGCATTGACGCAGGCAAAACGGCGCTGTTCTGGCGCTTAAACCCCCATATCGCGGCGATTATCGTGCAGTACGAGCAGAAGCCCGAACTGCTGTTTGTAAACCCGCTGTCGCCGGCGAACTACGAAACACAGGCGGGCGAGTACAGCGCGTGGTATAACGCGCGTCTTGCCGCGCTCTACCGCAAGAGTCCGGGTGGTGCGGTGCTGTTCGGCACGGAGGGCGCGTTTAACGCGGACAGTCTTCTGGTGCTGCGCTATTCAACAAAAACTGAATGGGGCGAGCCGTATATATTCGTGTTTTTTTCTATGGAACATTTTTCCAATGTATTCAACGCCGATGTATATGAATCGAATCTGGTAAACGACATGGGCGAAACGCTTATGCGGAGGACGGATGCCGCCGCAGGCGCCGCCTGCGGCGGCGCCGCACCGCAGGGCGCATTGTTCAGCACCGAAGCGCCGCTTGCGGACAATGCCGGCACGGTGCGCACGGACATTGAACAGAATGTGATATATGAAAGTGTGTACACGACAACGAAGCGCACATTCTACACGATGCTTGTGGTCTGGGCGCTGGCGATGATTGTAA
>JAITGR010000157.1 GCA_031280455.1 Spirochaetaceae bacterium | reverse complement strand
CCGCCGCTTTTGTGCTAGTCTGGCGTGTATAGACTTCAATACTGAACATTCGCGCGGAACTCTCCGCAAACAGACGCTTTGAAGTTGTTATTTTGTTTTTTCATTACAGGAGGAAAGATTGATGAAAAACATCGTGTTAAAAGGCTGCGCCGTTTTGGCGGGAGCTCTGTGTCTTTTTGCCGCATGCAGTAAAAAGGCAAACCAGTACATTGTCGCTACCGATACGACATTTGCGCCCTTTGAATTTCAGGACGTTCACAAGCAATACGTTGGTGTTGACATTGAACTGCTTGCCGCTATTGCCGAAGACCAGAAATTTAAATACGACTTAAAGCCGCTTGGTTTTAGCGCCGCGGTTGCCGCGCTGGAATCGAATCAGGCAGACGGGGTTATTGCGGGTATGAGCATTACCGCGGAACGCCAGAAAAAGTACGATTTTTCGGACGCGTACTACGATTCCGGCATTGTTATGGCCATTCGCGCCGACAACAACGCGGTTTCATCGTACGATGCTTTGCGGGGCGAGACGGTCGCGGTAAAAACGGGCACCGAAGGCGCATCGTTTGCCGAAAGCATCAAAGACAAGTACGGGTTCAACCTAAAGTATTTTGACGAATCGCCGTACATGTACGAAGAAGTAAAAACCGGCAATTCCATTGCTTGTTTTGAAGATTATCCTGTTATGGGCTATGGCATTGTGCAGGGAAACGGCCTTAAAATTGTTACCGATATGGAAAAAGGTTCTTCGTACGGGTTTGCTGTTCTAAAGGGGCTCAACGCGGAGCTGCTTGCCGCTTTTAACAAGGGGCTTGCCAACATTCGCGCCAGCGGTAAATACCAGCAGATTATCGACAAATACATCAAAACAAAATAGTTCGACCACGCATGGATTTTATTACTGTTCTAAAAGATGTTTTCCCCCTGCTCGCGCAGGGGGCGCTCGTTACGCTGGAAACAACGGTTCTGGCCCTGGTTCTCGCCCTTTTTTTGGGTTTGTTTACCTGCCTTGCCTGCCTGGGACGCAAGGGGCCGCTGTTGTATCTGGCCAGGGGCTACATTACGCTGATTCGCGGCACCCCGCTTTTGGTACAGACGTTTTTTGTGTATTTTGGGGTGCCGCAGCTTATTCAGTCGTTGGGCATTAACTTTAGGTTAAGCCCGTTTGCCGCGGGTATTATTACGCTCAGCCTAAACGCCGGCGCGTACATTGCCGAGATTTTCCGGGGGGGGATTCTGGCGATAGACCCGGGGCAAATGGAGGCGGCGCGTAGTTTGGGTTTTTCGTACCACCGCGCCATGTACCGCGTTATTTTGCCCCAGGCGCTGCGGGTTTCTATTCCCAGTTTGGTAAACCAGTTTATCATCAGCCTGAAAGATACTTCGATTATTTCTATAATCAGCCTGGCCGATATTTGCTACCAGGCGAAAATTTACATTGGCCGTACTATGCAGTCGTTTACAACGTGGACTATTGTTGGTATGGTGTACCTGGTTATTATTCTGGCGCTGAGCCACCTTTCTAACCACATTGAAAAACGGCTTTCTATTAGCGACCGCTCCAGTTCCGCCCCGCCGCAAAAAAGCACGGCGCTTAAATCTACATAAATGTAATTATCCGCTAAAAAACTACATATTTGTAGGAATTTTCCGGCGGCGGGTACGAGGCCGCTGCCGGTTTGCGCGCCGGCCTTTTTTTAAGCCGCGCAAGGGATTGCAGTGAAAATACTTTTTGCTGGCCGCGAGGCCGGTAAAAAGATTGGAACGGAAAGCCCGGTTTGCGGCGCGTACTCGCGGCGCAAATGCGCCCATATCTTGCTATTCTTGGCACGCTTTGTGCTTATATGATTACATACACTATTACGGAGGTTCACTATGAGTGAAAACACGATTGATTTTACAAAAACGCCGATTGCCGAAATTTACGGCTCGAATTGTTTTTCTAATTCCCTGATGCGGGAGTTGCTGCCTAAAAACATTTACCGCGAGATTTTGTCGGTGCAGGCGGGCGAGAAGGAGTTGACGCTGGAGGCGGCGGAGGTGGTCGCGGCGGCTATGCGGGACTGGGCTATTTCCAGGGGCGCGTCCCACTACACGCACTGGTTTCATCCGCTTACCGGCCTTACCGCGGAAAAGCACGATTCGTTTATTTCGCCGGCGGGCGACGGTACGGTTATTATGGAATTTTCCGGCAAAGAGTTGATTAAGGGCGAGCCGGACGCGTCCAGTTTTCCTTCCGGCGGCCTGCGGGCTACGTTTGAGGCGCGCGGGTATACGGCCTGGGATGTTACCAGTCCGGCTTTTCTAAAGCAGGATTCGACGGGTACAACGTTGTGCATTCCAACGGCGTTTATCAGTTACTACGGCCAGGCGCTGGATAAAAAGGTGCCGCTTTTGCGCGCCATGGACTCGCTGAACAAGGAGGCGCTGCGTGTGCTGCACGCGCTGGGGTACACCGGGGTAAAGCGGGTGATTACGACGGTCGGGCCTGAACAGGAGTATTTTCTGATTGACCGCGCGTTTTACTACCGGCGGCCGGATTTGCTTTTGACAGGCCGCACGGTGTTTGGTTCCATGCCGGCGAAAGGGCAGGAAATGGAAGACCACTATTTTGGCTCGATTAAGGAGCGGGTGGCCGCGTTTATGCGCGAGTTAAACTACGAATTGTGGAAGCTGGGTATTCCGGCTAAAACGCAGCACAACGAGGTCGCGCCGAATCAGTTTGAAATCGCGCCGATTTATAGCTGCACGACGGCGGCGGTCGACGCGAATCAGGTTATTATGGAAACGCTGCACACGGTCGCTCGCCGCCACGGGCTGGAGGCGCTGCTGCACGAAAAGCCGTTTGCCGGTGTGAATGGCAGCGGTAAGCACAATAACTGGTCTATGGCAACGGACGACGGGGTGAATCTTTTTGAGCCGGGCGAAAATCCCGAATCGAACGCGCGCTTTTTGCTGTTTGCGACGGCGGTTGTCGAGGCGGTCGACCGGTACGCGCTGCTGCTGCGCTCCTCGGTGGCGACCAGCGGGAACGAGCATAGGCTTGGCGCGAACGAAGCGCCGCCGGCTATTGTTTCAATTTTCTTTGGCGGCCCGCTGACGGAGATTTTTGACAACATTGCCGATGGAAAGTCGAGTAAGCACACTGAGGGGGGGACTATTCAGCTTGGGGTTACCAGTCTGCCGGCGCTGCCTAAGGATGTGTCCGACCGTAACCGCACCAGTCCGTTCGCGTTTACCGGCAACAAGTTTGAATTCCGCATGGTCGGCTCCTCGCAGAGCATTGCGACGCCAAACACCTATTTGAACACCGCGGTTGCCCAGGTTCTGCGCGAATTTGCCGATACGCTGGAGAAAGCGGCGGACAAAAACAGCGCGATTACGCAGATTATCAAAGAATCGTACGCCAAGCACCGGCGTGTTGTGTTTAACGGCAACGGGTACAGCGACGAATGGGTTAAGGAGGCCGAGCGGCGCGGGCTGGCGAATATAAAGAACGCGCCGGACGCGCTTTCGGTGCTCATTACGCCGGAGGTTATCAATCTTTTTGAAAGCCACAAAGTCTTTACAAAAGAGGAGTCCGAAAGCCGCTACCACATTTATCTGGAAAAATACGCTAAACAGTTGAATATTGAGGCGGGTGTTACGATTGACATGGCGCGGCGCGGGATTTTTCCGGCGGTTACCAAATACGCGGCAAATCTTGCGCGGGACGCGGCGGCGCTGGCGGGGATTCACGCGGTGAGCGCTCCGCAGGAAAAGCGCGCGAAAAAACTTGCCGAGCTTGCCGGCGAGTTGTACGAGGAGGCGGCACGGCTGGAGAGCGCGCTGGCTGCCGCCCAGCAAACGGAGGATTATTTTGCGCAGGCAAAGATGTATTACGAAAAAGTGAAGCCGGCTATGGAGGCGGTGCGGGTACGCGCGGACGCGCTGGAAAAAATCAGCGCCAAAACTGAATGGCCGTATCCTGGCTACGACGATATGCTTTTTAAGTTGTAGCACTAAACCACTGTAGACAAAAAAACGCTTTGGGGCGAGAGTCCCAAAGCGTTTTTTTTGCGGCGGCGCACGCGGCAGGCCGCGTTAGGGCAACGCTGATTGCGCATCGCGTAAAACAAACCACGGAAAAACACGGAAAGGACACGGAAATTGCAGTCTCTTTCCGCGTGGTTTCCGTGCCTTCCGTGGTTTAATTTGAAACGTATTTAATTTTTGCCCGCCCGTTCCCCAGCGAGCTGTTTAGGTCGATAACGCGCCAGGCGTCGCCGGTAAAGCGGCTGGCATCTATCCACGAGGACCCGCCCGCGCCGCTGGAGGTGAACTCCGTCGAGGGTGTGGTGGCGATGCTTTCGCCGCCGTAGTAGCCGCCGCCACCGCCGCCGGGGCCTTCGTAGGCCGCGCCGCTGCTGCCGTTTGCCGCGTTGCCGCCGTCGCCCAGTTTGCTGCCGCTGGTCTTTACGCCGCCTGTCAGGTCGAGGGCGGCCAGGGCGCTTAACCCGCCGGCGCGCGCGCCGCCTGTTTGTACGTTGCCCTTGCGTATGCCGTTCGCGCCGGCGTTGCCGCCGGCCAGCCCCGGCCAGCCGCCGTTGTACGAGGCCGACTGGGCGGCGCCGCCGCCGCCGGCGGCGGCCATTATGCGCTGGGCAAATGTACCGGCATCGTTTTTGTTGGCGCTGTAGGTGCCGACAAAGCGCACATCGGTCGCGCCGCCGCCGCCGGAACCGCCGGCGTAATCACCGCCGTACGAAGCGCCGCCCTTGCCGCCACCGTTCCAGCCGCCTTTGTGGCCGGACTGGTAGCCCACGCCCGCGCCTTCCGCGCTAAAGTTCGTTATTTTCTGGAAACTGCCGCCGTTGTACCGCGCCGTGCCGAACCCTTCCTGGCCGACGTAAAACTTAAGCACGTCGCCCGCGTTCAGCCGGACGCGGCCTTTGGTGTAACCGCCCCTGCCGCCAAGCGCCGTTTTGTCGTTTTTAGACCAGATGTGTCCGCCGGAAGCGCCCCACAGTTCAATTTCGTAAACGCCGCCGTTCATAACGGTTACCGACTGGCGGCTGCCGGTATAATTGAGCGAATGTTCGGTTGCCGCGAACGTTCCCCGAATTGCGGGGTTGTTTTCCAGCAAGTCTTCTATTTCCTGTTTTACCAGATTAAGCGCGGCGTAATCGTATTCGGTTATGGTAATTGTCTGCGAGCCGCCTTCAACCTGAACTGTCTGCGTGGTCGTTGTCCCCTGCCGCAGCTGCGACGCCAGTTCGAGTTTTTCCTTGAGCTCCCGCGCCGCGTCAGCGCCCTGCAACGGGCCGGTGTAATCGCCGCTGCCAACGACAAAATCGTCCTGGTATGCCCCGCCGGAAGTCATTTTATCGTTTGTTTCCGCGGCGGAATTGTCGTATTCGTTAAGAATGGTTTGCGCGTTGTCTTTGGCAACCCATTTCGCGGTAACGGTCAGGTTTGAATCGACACCGCCGCCGGTAAATGTTTTTGTTTTGCCCGCTTTTGTGTACGTCCAACCGGCAAATACATAGTTGTTCCGCACCGGATACGCCGGAAGGGGCACTGCCGAGGCGGGGTAGGTAACGCTTGCCGAGCTTGACGCGGGGCTGCCGCCGTTGCCGTTAAAGACTACGGTGTAGGTGTTGGGTGTCCAGTGGATGTACAACGTCGTGTCGGCGGTAACCGGCGCTGACGCCGCCCACACCGATCCGCCCGCGGCGGCTGTCCACCAAAGGCCGCTGAAGGTGTAATGGCCGCGCGCCGCTATTTCGTGAACGCCCGGCAGCGCTATTGTGGGCGGGTTTAGGCTGTCCAGCGGATACCGCGCCGTCCTGGCCGGTACCAGGTCGACCGGCTGCTGGGGGGAGCTGTCGGTCGCGCCGAGGAAGCGGACGGTGTACGCGCTGCCTACCCAGTGTTTGTACACGGCGATATTGCCGGTAATTACGGTGCCCGCGTTAAAGACACTGCCGCCCGCTTTTTGCGTCCACCAGTGCTCGTCGGCGCTGTAGTGCGGGCGATTCGGCGCGGTCTGCGGGAACGCGGAGCCGAGTGTGTTGACTGGGTACTGTATTTCCCGCGTCTGCCAGACTGTCTCGTCCACGTTGTTTTCCATAAACCGGACGGTATAGCGGTTTCCGACCCACTGCGGCGAAACCGTTGTGTTCGCGCTCAACACGGTATTGGCCGTAAACTCCTGGCCGTCGCTGGTGTACCATTTGCCGTCGCAGGTATAGTGCGCGCGGGCGGGAACCGGCGGCGGCGCGGAAGCAACCTTGTAGCCGTCGGCAAAGCGCGCCGCGTCGGTCTGGAGAACGTAGTTGTCGTACGCCAGGTAGGTAACGATGTACGCATCCGGCGGCACCACCTTCCAGAGCGCCCAGATATGCATGTCTCCGCTTACCGGACTTTGCGGCGTAAATCTATTTTCCGTAGGCGTGGGGTCGTTGTATACAAGGTCGTGGCGCAGGTCGTTCAGTTTTTCTGTATACCACCCCTGGAACGCATACCCGTCGCGGGACGGAACCAGCGGCAGCAGGACCTCGGTTACCGGAAAGCTCACGGTGTTTTTTGAATAAATGCCGCGCTCGTCATTCCGCCAGTAGTAGATGTCGTAGGTTTCCGGCAGCCAGTGCGCGTACAACGTTATGTTTTCCATAACAGGAACGGCGGGGTCAAATAGTTCGCCGTCCTGCGCCGCCGTCCACCATGCGCCGTCCGAGCTGTAATGCTCGCGGACACCGACCGGCGGCAGGCTTTGGGTGTATTTGTAGTAATCTTTGGGGTACACATAGCCAGTCTGCACAATATCCCCGCCTTCGTACTGCAAAAAAGTGATGGTGTATGAATCGACCGGCACGGCCTTCCAGAGCGCGTACATGGTTACATCGGCGTTTATCTTGGTGTTCACGGCGAAGCGGCCGCTGGACGGCGGCGTTCCGTCCCAATCCAGGCGCTCGTGCGGGGCGTCGAACCAGCCGGCAAGCGTGTAGCCGTCCAGTGTGGGGGCGGCGGGAAAACTGACGGTTTTTCCGGCTTCCGCCGTCCGCACGCCGGTTTCGCTGCCGGTAAATTCCCCGCCGTTGGGGTCGAATGTTACCGTGTAGGTAACAAGCTCCGGCTCCAGTTTCGCGCCGGTATCGCTTTCCATGGGGGAGGCCGACATTACCTCCGCCTTGCACGAAAACAGCAGTCCCGCGCACAAAAACGCCGTCAGCGCCCATCCTAATTTTTTTGCAAGTTCGCCTTGCGTCTTCAACAAATTCATACAATTACACCCAAGAAATTCCTTTCGGATTAAAAAATACTAAAAAATAAAAAAAAGGGCAAATAGACTTGTTCCAAAACCCGGTTGGTTTCGGAACAAGTCTTGCAGTTTCTCAGGCTAAAGCCTGCGGACTAAAGTCCGACGAAACATGCATTTTTAATCGGAAGCTGTTCTAAAACTGAAGTTTCAGAACAGCTCTAATGAACAAAATTTGACTGGCGAGGGGGCGAGGGGTTGCCGATATACCGGGGCGGAGCGTTCGCCTCGCTTTGGTATATCGGCGCGGCGTTTTTGGTTACGGCGCGGTGTAGGGGAAGCGCACAATAACAATGCCGCTGCCACCAG
>JAITGR010000126.1 GCA_031280455.1 Spirochaetaceae bacterium | reverse complement strand
GTAAAGAGCAGCTGGCCTATGTACAGCCCGTGTTCGCCAAACGCCGCGCGCCATCTGTCCATAAGTTCAACCTGGCCTATCGCGCAGAGCGCCTGGCGGTAGTGAATGTCTTTGCGGCGCGACCAGCGGTCGAGGGCCGCGAGCCCTGCCACCTGCGCGCCGGAAGAGACGATCACGATGTGTTTTCCCTGTCGCCGAAGCGCCGCGCACTGTCCGGCGAAGTCCCGCATAAAGGCGGTGTTCACCTTCCCGTCCGCCCTCGCCAGCGTGGCAGAGCCTATTTTGACGACGATTTTTTTCGCGGCGGCAAAAACGTCTGCTATGTTCATCGAATTTGACCTTCCCCGTTGATGAGAAATTTGGCGCTTGAGAGCGCGGTAAGGCCCATAGGCCCGCGCGCGTGGAGTTTTTGCGTACTTATGCCCAGTTCCGCGCCAAAGCCGAATTCGCCGCCGTCGGTAAACCGCGTGGAGGCGTTTACGTACACGCACGCGGCGTCGACGCGCGCCTGAAAGCGCTCGGCGTTGGCGAGGTTTTGCGTAACGATGCAGTCTGAATGGCGGGTGTTGTGCGTGTTGATAAAGTCAATCGCGTCGTCAATGCCGGCGGCGGTTTTAACGGCAAGCACCGCGTCCAGGAACTCAAAGCCGAAGTCGGTATCGCACGCGCGGACGACACGCGGCTGGCCGGCCAGCGCGGCAAAGGCTTCCGCGTCGCAGCGCAGCTCGGCGCGGCCAGCAAAGCGGGCGGCGAGCGCGGCCAAAAACGGCGCAAGCACGGCGCGGTGGACGACGACGGTTTCTACCGCGTTGCACACGCCCGGCCGCTGGAGTTTCGCGTTTTCAACAATGTCCACCGCAGCCTCCAGGCGGGCGCTCTCGTCAACAAATACATGGCATACGCCGCTGCCGGTTTCTATAACGGGGATTTTCGCGCCGCGCTTGACCATGGTAATCAAACCCGCGCCGCCGCGGGGCAGCACAACGTCGATGAGGCCGGCGGCGGAAAGTATCTGTTCAACATCGCTTCGTTCGCCGGAATCGAGCAGGGCAAACGCGCCTTCCACGCCGTCCGGCACCGCAGAGAGGCCGCGCGTAATCGCCGCCGCCAGCGCCTGGTTGGATGCCCGCGCCGCCTGGCTTCCCCGCAGGAGTATCGCGTTGCCGCTCTTGTACGCCAGCGCGAACGCATCGACGGTTACGGCGGGGCGCGACTCGTAGATGACGGCCACGACCCCCAGCGGCACGCGCACCTGCCGTATGCGTACGCCGTTGGGCAACTGCCAGCCGGCTACTTCCTCGCCTATGGGGTCGCGCTGGCGGATGACGGCGGCAAGGCTGTCGATTATGCCGTCGCAGCGTTCGCTCGTAAGAACGAGCCGGTCGACCAGGCTTTCGGCCATGCCCGCCTCCCGCGCCCGCGCGACATCCAGCGCGTTTGCTTCCAGCACCGCGTCTTTGCGCTCGGCAAGGGCGGCGGCGGCGGCGGAGAGCGCCGCGTTTTTTTGCGCCGCCGTGCACAGCGCAAGCCGCCCCGCGCTTTGGCGCAACGCCGCGCAGATTGCGGTAAAATCGCTCACAAGCCGCCTCGCCCGCTGATTAGATTCGATTTAATCAGCGTTGCCCTAGGGAAGCAATGATTGCGCCATACATGGCGAAACCACGGAAGGCACGGAAACCACGCGGAAAGAGACCGCAATTCCGTGTCCTTTCCGCGTTTTTCCGTGGTTTGTTTTACGCGACGCGCAACGCTGATTAGATTCGATTTAATCAGCATTACCCTAGCCGTTAAGCAGCGCCGTAAGCGCGTCCAGTTTGTAGCCCGAATCCGGCAAAACTTGGGTAAACGCCGCCTTTACGTCCTGCAAGGTTTGCGCGGGGACAAACGGCGAAAGCAAAAACGGAATGGTCTTGAGCGCGGCTTCAAAGCCTTCTTTGTTGAAGTACACCGCCCCTTCCCAGACATTTACGCCGCAGATGGCGCGGAAGTCCGCCTCCTCGCGGTTCGCCGTGATGAGCGCCGCGGCGGTCCGCGCCGGTTTTGCGCCGGTGGCCGGAACAGGCGGCTTTTTAAGCCGGCGCGCCTCTGAAAGCCGGCGCAATAGCGCCTTCATTATCTCGACGGCGCGCCAGGCCTCGTCCGCGCCCATACCCGCCGTCTGGTAGGCCTCGCGCTGTTTCCGGTCAATGTTGTAGTGCTCGGTTAAAAGCGGCGGCGCTGCCGCCGCCGGAGCGGCTTCCGCCTTTTTCCCGCCCGCAGCCTTCTTGCTCGCGGGGGCGGCGGGGGCAATGCTGGCTGTGCCAGAAATACTGGCTGTGCCAGAAATACTGGCGGCAAATTCCTCCAGCGTGTGCAGCAGGGCAAAGCCCAGGGCAAGAAGCCCTGTCCGCTCCGCCTGTATTGCCGGCGCGGCAGTCCGCTTTTTGCCGCTGGCGGCTTTCCCGGCTGCGCCGGCGGTGTCATGTAGAGCGCCGTCAAATTGCTTGTACACGTGGTCAAACGCCTTCGCCCACACGCCGGCCTCTGCCGCGGCGGACGGGCGCGGCGGCGGCAGATACGGCGGCGCGCCCTCATGCCCGTGGACATACAGAGCCGCCTGCTTAAAAAACGCTTCCACTTCTTGTATAACCGGCTTCGATTCGG
>JAITGR010000112.1 GCA_031280455.1 Spirochaetaceae bacterium | reverse complement strand
CAGATTGCCGGCAAAAGTCTTCAACACAAGCCGGTTTTGGTGCTGTCGGCCATGGGCGACACAACCGACTACCTGCTGGAAGCCGCCAGCCGCGCGCTGGACGAAGGGCCGCTGACCGTCGAACGCTCGCTGGAGAAAATCACGGACATCCACCTGCGCGCGGTACGGGAACTGGGACTCGCCAAAACACTCCCCCCCGACATAAGCGCCCTGCTGGCCGATTTAGGCGCGCTTTTGGCCGGCATTTCGCTGATAAAAGAACTCAGCCCCAAATCGAAAGATTTCCTGCTGTCATTTGGGGAACGTCTGTGCGTCCGCATCGTCGCCGCCTACTTCGCCAGATGCGGCATGAACGCCTGCGCGCTGGATGCCTGGGATGCCGGCCTTGTTTCCGATTCACGCGCCGGCGGGGCGGAACTGCTGGAGGCCTCCAGCCGGAACGTGCGGGAAAAAATTCTTCCCCTGGTTAAAAAGGGGGTCATTCCGGTTATTACAGGCTTTATCGCCAAGGACGCGGGCGGCGTTATAACCACCCTTGGCCGCGGCGGCTCCGATTTAAGCGCGACATTCATCGCGGCAAGCTGCGACGCCCGCGAAGCGCAAGTGTGGAAAGACGTTGACGGCCTCCTAACCGCCGACCCGCGCATTGTCGAAACCGCCCGCCCCGTCGACTGCGTCAGCTACGAAGAAGCCGCCGAGCTGGCATACTTCGGCGCGCAAGTCCTGCACCCTCGCGCCATGCAGCCGTGCATAAAAAGCGCCACACCCGTACTCGTCAAAAATTCATACAACCCGGAAGCCCCCGGTACCCGCATCGTCGCCAAAACCGCCCCCGCCCCCTCCGGCGTCCGTTCCATAACCACCCGCGGAAACGTAACACTCGTCGACATACAATCCAGCCGTATGCTGGGACAAAGCGGCTTTCTGGCCGAAGTATTCGCCGCGTTCGCCCGCCACGGCATATCGGTAGACATGCTGGCGACCAGCGAAGTATCCGTATCACTCACCATAGATTCGGCCAACGACGTCGAAACCGTCAAAAAAGAAATCGTGCGCATAGCGGACGTAAAAGTCCGCACGAAAAAAGCAATCGTAACAATAATATGCGACGTCAGCCAATCCTCCGCGATACTGGAACGCGCCGCCGCCGTCTGCACCCGCACCGGCGTACCCATGCACATGGTCTCGCAAGGCGCCAGCAAAGTAAACATCAGCTTTGTCGTCAACGACACCCACGCCGCAAAAACAGTCCGCAACCTGCACGCGGCGTTTTTCCCGTAGCAGCCCCGCCCGCCTCCGGCGGGGCATTGCGTTTTTTGCGCAGGTACGGTAATCTTATGAAATGCGGGCCGCTAGCTCAGTTGGTAGAGCAACGCCCTTTTAAGGCGTGGGTCCTGGATTCGATCTCCGGGCGGCTCAAAATAGACTCTTTGGTACAGTGCTAAAAACGTGTTGGGCGCATTTGCGCCCAAATTTCCTTAATGAGGCACTTCATATTGTCTAACGTCCGTAACGGCGGCTGTTGCGTAAACTGGTGCCAACTTGCTATACTTGCGCCATGGTACACGCGGACACTAACCGGCGGCCTTTGCGGCGGCTTTGCGCGCTGATTTTTGTGCTTGTATGCAGCGCCATCACCGTAAGCGCCTGCCACCCGCCGGCGCGTACACGGTCGGGCTTTGCCTTTGGCACCGTCTACACCGTCAAAGTGTACCAGCGCGTGCCGGAAACACTTTTTGCCGAAATAACCCGCCGCCTTACCGGGCTTGAACGCATATTCAGCCCGTACCTGCCAGTCAGCGACATAAGCGCCGTCAACAAAAACGCCGGCATCGCGCCCGTCCTGGTCAACGCGGAACTCATTTTTGTCGCCGAGCAAGCGCTGCTTTACGCCGCCCTTTCCGACGGCCGCTTTAACCCCGCCGCCGGCCCCCTCGTCCGCCTGTGGGACATAGGCAGCGGCACAGAACGTGTTCCGCCGCGAGAAGAAATCGAAAACTGCCTTACAAAACTCAACTGGCAAGACATACGCATCGACAAACACAACAGCACTATCTACCTGCCCCACCCCGGCATGGCGCTCGATTTAGGCGCCATAGCAAAAGGCTACGCCGCCGACAACATAACGCAGATGCTCAAAAACGCCGGCATAAAAAAAGCCATCATCGACCTTGGCGGCAACATCGTCGCCATCGGCAACAAAAAAGACCCCGGCATATTTTCGCGCGAACAACCCTGGCACATCGGCATTCAGGACCCCCAAAAACCACGCGGCACCTACGCCGTCCTCGTCCCGTGCACAAACGCGACACTGGTAACCAGCGGCATCTACGAACGCTACTTTGAAGAAAACGGCAAACGCTACCACCACATACTATCAACAGAAACCGGCTACCCCGTCGATAACGAACTCCAGTCAGTAACCATAATAAGCGAAATCGACAACGGTCCCTATGCGTCCATGCACGCCGACGCGCTATCGACCACCATATTCACCCTCGGCAGTCAGGCAGGTGCCAAGCTCCTGCAAAAGCTCCCTGGCCGCGAAGCCATATTCATCTTCAAATCGGGTGAAATCCGCGCCACACGAGAAGGCTTACTCTAAAACAGGGCGCATGCCCACTGCTGCGCAGTGGGCACCGCGCTATCCGTTTGCTTTAGGACGGCATGGATGCTGGCTACAAGACCAGTATGCAGTTTTGCCAAGTGGCAAAACTGCATAAGCCCAAACAGCAAGGATGCTGTTTGGGCGACTTCCACTTCTATCGCTTGCGGCATCCATGCCGCCACCCGTGCCGTTTTTGAACAAGGAGTTTTGCGCAGCAAAACGCCAGCATAACAATCCGCATGGATGCGGATTTTTAAGCCAAAAACCGCGCTATCCGCTACAATCTTTTTGCTTCGCAAAAAGTATTTCCGCTTCTATCGCTTGCGCGGAAAACAGGGCGGGGTTCAAACAAGAGCGGCGGCGATTTTTTCCCGCACGAGTTTACCGATAACTTCAGACGGCGTTTGGCCGGTCGCCTCGGCGCGGGAGAGAATGTAGTTTGCCGCGACTTTATCAAGGCTGTCCAAGAGGGCGCGCTGGCGGGCAAACACCCCCGGACGGGCAAAGTTCACCTTCGGGGTCGTTTTTGTCCAGCGCTCATCCAGCGCGTCATATTCTTCATCTGTCATATCTGCCATAATTTTCTCATATAAGCCCAAACCCGCCATTTCACGGAACTGTCTGCGGCACTTCATAGCGTGAAAAACTTTGACCGTCTGCTCATCAATATGATTATACATAATTTCAAGCAAATTGCCGGATTTATCAAATCCGATAGAAATATACTTTGTTTCATCGTCTTCTTCAACAGCGCCGTCGGCAAGGTGATTTAACAGCGCCCATCTGATATTTTCTTCAGTTGCTCCATGCTTGAACGCCGACGGCGTAAAAACAATCTCCGGCTCCATAATTTCTGTCATCGTATAACAAATGCGGGAAGATTGACAAGTATTTGGGGAGGCGAGTCCTTCATGTGCGGATCAGAGGCGCATGGCAATCTAGTGTTCTGACTTAAACAAAATTAGATATTAACCACAAAGGCGACGAAGGCGAATAAGGCTTAAATTACAGGAAAAATGCCCATTCGTGCGCCTTTTGCGCCTTTGTAGTAAAAATTCAAAAACCTATTTTTGTCTATAACTGTATTTGTCAGGACACTAGTGTTCTGTCCGAAACATCTTGCTACATACTTGCCGCGCCTTTGGACGCGCTTTTTCGCCGCAAAGACTCGGCATAAACCCATTATGCCTGCGTTTTGCGGCTTCAAATCGCACCCAAATCCACGTCAATTATTACGCAATCTGTTCCGGACAGAACACTAGCCTTGACGCGGCAGGGGACCCACCGCCTCTTTTTGCACGTGACAAAACTGATTTGACGCCCGTTTCAGATTGGCGGCTCCGCTGTGAATGCCAGCGCCGCGGCTGGAGCCGTGTGATAGACGCCAGAGAGGAGGTCGCCCATGTGAGTTAACGTTTCTAAAACCGTTAAGGCGATTTTCCCCGCCTGGCCCTCTTTGCAGAGTTTGTTGCCAAGCGCCGTTCCTGCTCACCTACTTCCGGCTCTCTGGGCAACCGTTCCCCATGCGGCTTTTCATACCGGCATAACGAACAACCACTTCACTATCGTAAACGGGCGCGTGTCGGACGAAAGTTTTTTCTGGCTTTACGTCTGGGGTGCAACCGGTATGGGAAGCAAGCGAACCGCTCGAGCGGTTCAGAACGTTTGGAATACGATTTTTCCTGTTCCATTTGTTTACGCAATTGTATATTTACATACACAAACAAAAAACATATAACCTACTAAACCCATAATATTTATATATA
>JAITGR010000101.1 GCA_031280455.1 Spirochaetaceae bacterium | reverse complement strand
ACCATCGCGTTTTTTGACGCAAAACGCTACGACAGAGAAGCGTTTGATACAGCAAATGAATCATTCGGGTTTCACATTCAGTATTTTGAAACGCGGCTTTCCGCAGAGTCCGCCGGACTCGCCGCGCACGCGGACGTGGTGTGCGCGTTTGTGAACGACCGCGTTGACGCCGCCGCCGTTTCCGTGCTGCGGGAACTGGGCATTCAACTTATCGCGCTGCGCTGTGCCGGCTACAACAACGTTGACCTAAAGGCGGTGTGGGAAAAAGTACACGTCGCGCGGGTACCGGCATACTCGCCGCACGCGGTTGCCGAGCACGCCGCCGCCCTGCTTTTAACCGTTACGCGCCAGATTCACCGTGCGTACAACCGTGTGCGCGAAGGGAATTTCGCGCTGTCCGGCCTTGTCGGGCGCGATTTGTGCGGAAAGTACGCCGGCATTGCCGGCACCGGCAAAATCGGCAAAATTACCGCCGGCATTTTTAAGGGCATCGGTATGCACATCCTCGCCTACGACAAATACCCGGACGCGGACTGGGCAGCGTCGTGCGGCGCGGAGTACGTTGACCTGGACGCATTGTGCGCGCAGAGCGACGTACTGAGCCTCCATGCACCGCTGACGCCGGAGACGCACCACCTCATCAACGAGGAGCGGCTTGCGCGCATGAAGCACGGCGTCGTCATCATCAACACTGGCCGCGGCGCGCTCATCGACACCAAGGCGCTGGTACACGCGCTCAAAAAAGGCCGCATCGGCGGCGCGTGTCTGGACGTGTACGAGGAAGAGGAAGCGTACTTTTTTGAAGACTGGTCGGCAACGGTCATAAAAGACGACACGCTCGCGCGGCTTTTGACCTTTCCCAACGTGCTCATAACAGGCCACCAGGCCTTCCTCACCGTCGAAGCGCTGGGCGCGATAGCCGGCACCACGCTTAGCAACATCAAGCAATTTTTTGAAGGCCAATCGCTGCCCAACGAGATTTGCTACAACTGCGAAACCGGCATCTGCCAAAAAGAAAAATCCGGCAGGTGCTGGTGAACGGTTGCCGGTTGTCAGTTGTCAGTTGTCGGTTGTCGGTTGTCGGTTTTTAGCTGATATTTCGGAGTGTACCAGCGCGTCTGCTTTGCTCTGATATACCGGCGGAAAGGCTGACTACTGACGACCGGTAACTGGCAACCGCGCACGTGCCGAAGGGCTTTTGCCGCGGGGCGCATCTGGGGTACAATGACGGCGGAGGCTCTATTGAAACAATTGAAACTGCCGCGGTGGATGCCCGTGCTTTTGTGCGCGCTGTTCTGCGTGTCGTGTTCCACCATTTCGCTGGACATTGCCCTTAAAAAAGACGGCAGCGGCACGGTGCGGGTCGAATACCGCGTGCAAAAAGAATTCGCCGCGTTTGCCGCAGCGCGGGACACCTTTGCCGACGACGAAAGCCTCGCCGCGCTGCCGCTTTCACGTTCAGACTTTGAAAACGCCGCCCGCGCCGTGCCGGGGCTTACGCTCAAATCGTACAAGCGCACCGAGGACGAAAAAGACTACATCTACACCGCCGCGATACACTTCAAGACCATAACCGCGCTCGCCGCATACCTGTCGCCCGCAGGCGGCGGCCAGTACGCGGTTCAGTTTGAAGAACGCGGCGGTACGCAGGAACTGCGCTTTAACTACTGGCAGACTTTTGCGGCGCGCGCGCCCGGCGCCCAAAGCACGGCGGAGTTGGTACGTCTGCTTTTTGCCGGCTGCACCTTCAATTTGAACATGCGTCTGCCGGCGAAAGCGAGCGTCCTGTACGTGGACACGCACGGCGCGCCCGTTCCGGACCCGCCGTTCACCCACAGCGTCGCGCGCGGAAAAACGTACAGCATGTCGGCACCCATGGCCGATTTGTTTTTAGCCGAAGCGCCCGCCGCGCTGGTGGTACGCTGGCAGGGGAGCGGAAAATGACTCCCTCCAGAACGCGGCGTTTTTGCGGCGGGGCGGCGCTCGCGTTATGTGCTGCTGGTTTTTTCGCCTGTAGCCGCGCCGAGCCGGGCATTTCGTACTGGACGATGCGGCTGGTCTACTACGAGGACGAGGAAAGCGTAACTCAGCGGCTTTCGTTCTTCGCGCTGGTCAAAGACGACGACGGGCCGGACGACATAGAAGAGCTGCGGTTGTACAACGATTTTGAGGGGCTTAGCTGGACATTGAACACCGACAACTGGGTCATGCTGCAGGACAACCACAACACATGGATTGGCTCGCATACCATTTCGATGGCGGGTGCCGAAACGTTCCCGTCGGGGCAGTGGCGGGCGGTTATTATTGATAAAAGCGGGGAGCGCTCCGAGCGCAGCTTCGGTTTTGACGTGCCTAAAGAAAGCAAGCACCCGTTCCCAAAATTTTCCGCCGCGGATGGCCGCTGGTCGGTGGACAGTGCGTACCCCGAACATTTTGCCCAATGCTACAACGCGGCGGGCGCCTATTTGCTGACGGTGCCGTTGACCGGTACCAGCGGCGTCATCGCTAATCTGGGGGTGCCGCCGGAAACCGCCGCGCTGGCGTACTGGGGGGACGATACGGACGCCCAAACCGCCGCGTTGACGGCGCCCAAGCCGCTGCACTGATGCCTGCCGGTATAAAAAGCTATGTGGTACGCGGCGGCCGCATGACGCGCGCGCAGAAAGCGGCGTACTACGGCGCGGCGGATTGCGTGTACCAGCATTTCGCGGACGATGCGCCGCCCGCCCGCCCGCTCGATTTCGCGGCGCTATTCGGCAACAAAAATCCGGTTATTGTTGAAATCGGCTTTGGCGACGGCCGCGCTGCCGCCGCGTTTGCACGGGAAAATCCGGCGCTGAACATTCTGGGAATAGAGGTGTTCAAGGCGGGTATAGGCCGGCTCTTGTGGGAAATTGAACAGCAGCGCCTCCCCAACGTACGTATTATTGAAGGAGACGCGGCGGCTATTGTGTCTCAGATGCTGCCGGCGGCGAGTGTGGCCGGTTTTCACATACTATTCCCCGACCCATGGCCCAAAAAGCGCCACCACAAACGCCGGCTTATCCGCCGGCCATTCACCGGCAATCTTGCCGCCGCGCTTATGCCGGGCGCGTACATCTACTTTGCCAGCGACTGGGAGGAGTACGCAGCCTCGGCGCTGCAGGAACTTTCGCAAACGGCAGGCCTGGAAAACACCTGCCCCGCATTCGCCAATGCGCCGCTCGCCCGCATCCAGACCAAGTTTGAAAAAAAAGCCATAGCCGCCGGCCGCACCGTACGAGAGCTTTTTTTTAGGAGAGCGCCGATCCTGTTGTAAAAATCAGTTGCTTTTGCAATAGGATATTGCAGTTTCTCATGCTAAGGAATCACTGATTAAATGCCAACGAGCATTCGCGTTACCCTTGCGGGCAGGGCGGGCAATGCGGTACTATACCTTGATGACACACTTTAGACACACGCGCCTGACCGCCGTTTTGTGGGCAGTCGCCCTCTCGATACTTTTACTGGGCGGCTGCGGACAGGGACAGCGCTATTCAATAGAACGCGAAGATTTATGGACATTCAGAATAGGCCGGCTGGAAGACCAACTCGACCTCTACAACCTGCAAAGCGAACGCAGCGGACAACGAACAGCGCTTACCATGCGCGACGGCCTCTTTTACATAGCAAATGGCGCGGGCGGGAAAATTCTGCGCTACAATTCGTATGGCGACATTCTTTTTATGATATATAACGAAGAAACCAACCCCGCGCCCATTACACTCAAACCCAAAACCGGCAGCGCCAGCGCGACCCGCTGGTCAATCGCCTGGCCGCTCCAGGAACCCGGCGCGATTACCACCGATTCGCAAAAAAACATGTATGTCGCCGACAAGCTCCCCCAGGCGCGCCAAGTGTACGATACCGAGGAGCGCGTACTGCTCAGCTATTCCGTCCTCCGCTTTGACATAGACGGCAATTTTTCCGAATACCTGGGACAGGAAGGCCCCGGCGGACGGCCGTTCCCGTTCATCGACAACATATACATATCGCGCAACGACGAACTCGCCGTCATCTGCCGCCTCCCCCGCGGCATGGTCGTATACTGGTTCGCCAGCAACGGCCAGCTTTTGTACACCGTCAAAATCCGCAACGACATGCTCCCCCTGCCCCAGGCGCGTGACGGCTTAAAGGCCGTCCTTAACGGTGTCGCCGTCGCCCCCGACACCCGCAGCGTGTACCTAAAAATAGACTACTACCGCGAAATCCACGACCAGACAACACAAACCATCTCCGGCATGGAGCCGGACGGCGCGGTTTTGTGGACCATGGACGCAGAAACCGGCGAGTACCGCGCCGGCGTGGACATACCGTTTTACGAGCGCGTCATAACCGTCAACAACCGCCGCGGCACAGAAAACCTTTTGTATTCAATGTTCGGCGCTATGAACGGCGCGCTCGTGTTTTTGTACATACCCGTTGAGTCGGGATTTTCGCTGCTCATTCTGGATGCCGCAAGCGGCCAGGAAAAAGCGCACGGCTTTATTCGCGTCGAAAACGCCGAGTTACAATTTTTTGCGTTTGATGTTTCCGCCGACGGCATACTCTCGGCAATACTCGCCAGCCAGTACGAAGCCAAACTCGTATGGTGGCGCACCGACCACCTGCTAAAATGAGCCAATCTCAAAAAACAGTTTTTTTGAGATTGGCTATGGATGGACGATTTAGAACGCCGCTACCACACTGCCATCGGCATATTTCTTGGCGATGTAATCTTTAATTTTTTTACTCTGCAGCGCCGTAACCAGCGCGAGAATCTTCGGCTCGCTCGACTTTTCTTTTTTTACCGCGACAATATTGACATACGGCGACTCGCGCCCTTCAATAATAATCGCGTCTTTCTTTTTGAAACCCGCGTCAAGCGCGAAATTCCCGTTGATAATAGCCAAATCGACATCCGCCACCGCGCGAGGAAGCTGCGCCGCCTCCAGTTCCTTAAACACCAGCTTTTTCTTGTTTTCGGCAATATCCTTTACCGTCGCACTCAGGCCCACGCCCTCTTTCAGCTTGATAACACCAGCACTCTGCAGCAGCAGCAACGCGCGCCCCTCATTCGTGGGGTCATTCGGCACCGCGATAGTCGCACCAGGCTTCAGGTCATCAATTTTTTTTAGACCCTTTTTGGTGTAACCACCCATAGGCTCAATGTGAATACCGCCAGCATTCACCAGACTGGACTTCTTTTCCTTGTTGAACGAATCCAGATACGGCTTATGCTGAAAAAAGTTCGCGTCAATCTCGCCATTTTCCAGCGCGACATTGGGCTGAACATAGTCGGTAAACTCGACCACCTGCAGCGTGTAGCCGGCTTTCTGCAAATCAGCCTTAATCTGATTGAGCAAATCGGCATGCGGCACCGGTGTCGCACCAACTTTAATAACTTTATCGGCTGGCTGCGCAAAAATGAGCGAAGCCGATAAAAACGCCGCGAATGCAAAAATAATTCTTTTCATTCTAACTTATCCTCCTTAAGGATTTCCTATTATTTCACTAGGATATACCGCCCCAAAAAAAGTGTCAAGCCTTCGCAATCACTCACGTAAAATCTAAGGCAACGCTGATTAAATCGGCAGATTATGCTAAAATAAAAATATGACAAGACAACAAACATTTACGGATGAAGAATACGGTGCCAGGAAGCGAACAGGGCGCCGGGAGAAGTTTT
>JAITGR010000082.1 GCA_031280455.1 Spirochaetaceae bacterium | reverse complement strand
GCCTCACTAGACAAAAAAAACGCCGTCTGGTAAGGTGAATGTGCGGGTTGCCAATCCCCAAAGCAACCGGTTTTTTGGGATTGGCTCAGACATCCGCACGGCAAAAGCGCGAGTCGCGGTGCCGTATGTTTGAAAATCGCGGGACTTGCTATGATTGCGGGATGCCGCCAGGAGAAAGTATGAGCGCCACAATTAGGCTCAAAAGATTTGGAACAAAAAAACGGCCTTGTTTTCGGATTGTTGTTATGGATACGCGCGCGCCGCGGGACGGCAGGACTATCGACGAACTGGGCATCTATCACCCCATCGAAAAAGAAGACCGGCAGATTGCGTTTGACATCGAAAAGGCACGAAAGTGGATATGCGCCGGCGCGGTAGTCAGTGATACCGTTCGGAGCATTTTCAATAAAAAAGGGCTTAGCATGAGCCGCGGGACAGTGTAGCAGCCGTTTGTTGTAAGGTATTCACGTGGAAAAAGAATTAATTGAATATATCGCCAAGTCGCTGGTCGAAAACCCCGAAACGGTAAGCGTCAACGCCGTGGACGAAGAGCGTTCCACCATACTGGAGCTGCGCGTCTGCGAAAGCGACCTTGGCAAAGTTATAGGCAAGCGGGGGCGCATAGCCAAGGCGATACGCACGGTCTTGCAGGCGGCGACGGCTAAATCCGGCAGGCGTATTTCGCTGGAAATACTGGATTAGTTTCGGCGGCGATGCTGCGTGAGTTTGTAACCGCGCGGGTTCTCGGCGCGTTCGGGCTGGAGGGATTTGTCAAAATCCGCTCGCTGTCCGGCGAAACTGCTCATTTGCTCTCCCAAAAAGAGTTTACGCTGCGCGGCGGCGGCGGTATGCTTGCCGGGCGTGACGCGCGCTATGCCGTTGAGCGGATACGCGAGAGCACCGGCGGCGTTTTGTTAGTCAAGTTTGCCGGAATCGACACCCCCGAAGCGGCAAAAACATTGCGGGGCGCGCAGATTATCGCTCCCCGCGAGAGCGCCGCCGCACTTTCTAAAAATGAATTTTATATTGAAGACTTAAAAGGCCTTACGGTGCGCCTGCCGGACGGCGGCACAGCCGGCACGGTAGAAGATGTTATAGACGGCGGCGGCGGACAACTCGTTCTGGTGCGCCTGCCGGATGACGCGCTCCGGTTTGTGCCGTTTCGGGATGAATTTTTTGGCGATATTTCGGTAGAAACCGGCTGCGCCTGTCTGCGCGTCGCGTGGATACTTGAGTAACGCGAAATGACGTACACCGTGCTGTCGCTGTTCCCCGCGATTTTTGAGGCGTATTTTTCAAGCTCGATAATGGCAAAGGCCGTTACGCGCGACCTGGTAACGTGGCGGCTGGTGAACATACGCGATTACGCAGAGGACAAGCACAAGACCTGCGACGACGCGCCCTACGGCGGCGGCGCGGGTATGCTCATGCTGGCCCGGCCCCTGTGCCGCGCGCTGGAAGCCGCCGGCGCGCGAAAAAAGACCGCGCAAGCGCCGCGTCCGCGAGTCGTCTACCTTTCGCCGTCCGGCGCGCCGTTTTCGCAGCGCCTGGCTGCGGATCTCGCGCGGGAACCGGAGTTGGTGCTCGTGTGCGGCCGCTACGAAGGCATAGACCAGCGCGTCATTGACCTGTACGTGGACGACGAGATTTCGGTGGGAGACTACGTGCTATCCTCCGGCGAAGTTGCCGCGCTTGCGCTCATCGACGCGACCTACCGTCTGCTCGACCGCGTTATACGCGCCGAGTCGCTGGACGAAGAAAGTTTTGAAGGCGGCCTGCTGGAATATCCCCAGTGGACACGTCCTGAAAAATATGATAATCTGAAGGTTCCAGAGGTGCTGCTTTCCGGGCACCACGAACACATCAGAAAATGGCGTTTGCAAAAACGGCTTGAAAAAACACACGCGGTCCGCCCCGATTTACTTGAAAAGGGGCTGCGCGGCGGTGTTTTTGATGCCGAAACGCTGGCAATGATAGAAATTATGCAAAAAAAGGCCGGCGAGGACGGCCTGGAGGCCTAAGGGGGGTCGTATGAACGAGATTAGACAAATTGAAGCGGCGCAGATGAAGCCGAGCCTGGATGAATTTTATGTTGGCGATACCGTCAAAGTTCACTTCAAAATTATTGAAGGAACAACGGAGCGCATTCAGGTGTACGAAGGCCTGGTTATAGCCGTCAAGAACGCCGGCGTTGGCAGAACGTTTACGGTACGCAAGAATTCCTACGGCGTGGGCGTTGAGCGCGTGTTTCCGGTTCATTCGCCCAAAATTGCCCGCCTGGAAGTAACCCGTCCGGGCAGGGTGCGGCGGGCGAAGCTGTACTACATACGCGAAAAAATCGGGAAAGGCGCAAAAATCAAGGAACTGCTGGGTCCCAAGGCCGTCCGCCGGCGTGCCGCCCAGCCCGCCGCCCCCGTTGTGGCAGAAGCCGCCGAAACAGGCAGCGGCGCGTGAACCAGACGGCATATACGGCACGTTTTCCGCGTAAAAAATGAAAGCGATCTCAGTACAAACGTTACAGGAAGGCACCCTCTACTCCACGCCGCTCTATGCTGATGGGGCTGTTTTTCTGCCGGCCAATGTCGCGCTGACCCACAAAGACATAGCCATGCTCCACAAAATCGGCGTAAACGAGGTATTTACCGACGGCCGCCCGCTCACGGTGGAGGCCGGCAAGACCGAGGCGGAGACAGAAAGCGAGCTGGAAAAAACGCGCATTTTTGCCCGCATGATCGATGTCATACGCATTGTCGATAAAGTATTCAAAGCCGTCGCCGCGTCTGTGCCGGTAAAACCCAGGATTATGTGGACAGTCATCGCCCAGCTTATGCAGATGATAAACGAAAACCGCGCGGCGTGTGTTGAATTCATTTTGGGAAATAAAATTAGCACCTATGACCTGGCCAAAAGCGCGATAAACACGGCGATACTAACCGCCATTATCGCGCTGGAGCTCAAAGTGCCGGAACAAATGCTGCCGGAACTGGTGAGCGCCGCGGTCTTGCACGACGTAGGTATGCTGCGTATTCCCCGCGCGGTACTGGACAAGCACACGCCGCTGACGGCGGAAGAAAAACTCGTCATTCAGCGCCACGCGATACTTTCGTTTCAGATAGTCCAGGACGAAATGCGCTATCCGCAGACAGTTGCGCAAGCCGTCTTGCAGCACCATGAACGCTGGGACGGCCTGGGCTACCCCCAGCGATTTTCCGGCACGGACATAGATAAGTTTGCCAGCATCATTGCCGTGGCCGACAGCTTCGAGGCGATGGTCTGCACCAAGCCGTACCGGAATTCGATAACGGCGTACAAAGCCATGAAAACGATGCTCAGCGAGAATTCCAGCCATTTTTCGCCGCGGGTACTGCGCGCCTTTGTAAAAATGATGGGCATTTACCCCGTCGGCTCCGGCGTTGTGCTGAATAACGGCCTGCGCGCGAAAGTGCAGGCGAACAACCACGACGCGCCCCTGCGCCCCGTGCTTACTGTAATCGCCGATGCCGCCGGTAAAAAAGTCGCTTTCGGCGAGCAGGTGGACTTGCTGACGAACAAAACGCTCTACATTACCACCACCTTCGACCCGCACAGCATATAGCGATGCCGGTCAATACCAGCGCGCGCGGCAAAAGCGGCGAGGCAGCGGCGGAGCGTTTTTTGGAGCAGGCCGGCATGACCATTATCGAGCGTAATTTTAGGGCGGAGCGGGGAGAAATCGACCTCATTGCGGAGGACGGCGGCGATATTGTGTTTGTTGAAGTCAAAACATGGAGCCGTTTTGGGATAGAAAGCCTGGAATTTTCAATAAGTGAAAAAAAACAGCGCAGAATTATAGAAACTGCTAAATTCTTTCTGTCAAAATATCGAAAATATAGTAGCATGGGAATACGGTTTGATGTGGTTTTTATTGCGCCGGAGGGCGCGCCTGTCCATCTTGTCTCAGCCTTCTCGGAGCATGTATGATAGCAACAGGGCAACCTGAAAAACGGAAAAAGGTTATCGATCCTCAAAAAATCGCTGCCTTAAAAGAAAAAATTAACAATGAGGCATACCTTCAGTCAGCCATTTTCCGGCTGGCGCAGGTTGTCAGCAACGAGTACGTAGGTATAGGGCAGAGGGGCTTATATGATGAACGGAAGTGGGAGGGGCGGCGGTAGATCGTACAGAAACCCCCGCCGGAAAAAGCACGAGCGGCACGAGTGGCCGGAGGGCGGCGAAGCACGGCGCGGCGAACGGCGTTTTGCGGACGGGCAGACCGGCGGCCATTTGCGCCACGAAGACGCTTCGCGCCGCGAGAACGCGCGCCGCGAGGACGCGCGCCGTGAAGATGCGCGCCGCGATGTCCCGCGCCGTGAAGATGCGCGCCGCGATGTCCCGCGCCGCGGGGATGGCCGCCGCGATGATTCGCGCCGTGATGCCCCGCGCCGCGATGATTCGCGCCGCGACGGAAGGGGTGGCAAGCGCGGGGGGGGGCAGCGCGGGCAGTATTACGACCTGTGGAAACTGAGCAAGCTGGAAAAAACGCGCGAGTACTTTGGCGAGCGCCCTAAATGGTCGCCGGTCGCCATGTCCACCGTGGAGATTCCCGTGCCGCTGTGCCCGCTGTGCGGCGAGCCGATAAAAGAATTGAGCATGGCGTTCACCAACAAGAATTCGTCCGAGGCGGTGCATTTTGACTGCGCGCGCGAAAGCGTTCAGCGGAGTGTCCGGCTGGAAGCCGGCGACATGGTGGCGTATATCGGCGGCGGGCGTTTTGGCGTTGTCCACCAGCCGAACGCGCAGAACCTCAACGGGGTAAAAATAAAGCAGATTGTCGAGTGGGAAAAAAAGGAAATACGGGCGGAGTGGCGGGCGCTTATCGCCGACCATTTTTCGCTGACATAAGGAAACAATGAACAACAGCATGGTTGGCATTATCGGTGCCATGGAAGAAGAGGTCGCTATACTTCGCTCGCGGATGGCATCGGCGCAAACGGTGCAGTACGGCGGGTTTACGTTCCTCCGCGGCTCTATTGAAGGGCGGGAGCTTGTTCTGCTCAAGTGCGGCATTGGCAAAGTGAATGCCGGCGCCGGCTGCGCGGTTCTTTTGGAGCGTTTTACGCCGGCGTTTGTCGTCAATACCGGCTGTGCGGGCGGCGTCAACAACGAAGGCGACGCGGTGCGGCTGGATTTTGGCGACATTGTGCTTTCCGAAAAACTGGTCTACCACGACGTTGACGTGAGCGCCTTTGGGTACAAGCCGGGGCAGGTGCCGGGGGCGGAGCAGTATTTTCTGGCGGAACCGTCGCTGGTGCGCGGGGCAGAGACGGCGATAGATGCCTTAAAAAAAGCGGGCAAACTGCCGCCCCAGATAAAGCACGTGCGCGGCCTTATCGCGTCAGGCGATGTGTTTATGTGCGAGACCAGCCGTATAAAAGCGGTCGCCGCCCAGTTTCCGGGGCTGCGTGCGCTGGAAATGGAAGGCGCGGCGATAGCGCACGTCTGCGCCGTGTTTGGCGTTCCCGCGCTGGTTATCCGCGCAATTTCCGACATAGCCGGCGAAGAAAGTCCGGTTAGTTTTGACAAATACCTCCCCATAGCCGCCCGGCACTCATCAGAAATAGTCATGGAGCTTTTAAGGTCGCTGTAGCACCCGCCGGCGGGCGGCAGGCGAGGTAATCAGTTTTTTTGGGCGGCCTTTTCTGGCAATTTTAGCCAGGTGCCCAGAACGGCATCCCATTCCGGCGGATTAAATTTATGGTTTCCGCCGCTTGGATAAAACGTCATTTCTCCAAAATAAATCTGTCCGCGTATGTTATATAGGTCAACACGGACAAATGGTATGCCTGCCGATAAATTCTTGCAAATTTCCACCATGACATTAAAGTTTTCCGGGTTTTCTATTTTTGAGGTTACTTTCTCATAGCCAACAGTAAAAGGTAATTCCGTCCAGTCCAAATTAAAAAATGCTACACTGGGGCGCCCCATTCCCGTCGCGGTATAATTACGAGTACAAAACTTAATCAATTTTGGTTCGCCGTTAAAACAGAAAAATTTATAGTCCTTTAAGCCGGTTCCGTCTCCTTCCGTCATATATTTTTCTGCTATAATTCTGGGGGGTATGTTTTTATATGCCCATTCCCTGCCCCTAAAGTAGTAATTTATTTTTAGGCGTTTTTCGAGTTTTTCCTTTGCACTGGCAATATCAAATGTTTCTTTGGCGGTACAAAGGACAACACTGCCGCTGTCGTGGCTGCATTTTAATACAAATTGTCGGGGTAAAGTGGCAAAATCTATCGCATCAAAACTGTTCCATGCGCCCAATACCGGCATGAGGTAATTTTCGCCTATTTTTTGCGCGATGTATTCCCGCACGGCATATTTGTCGGCAAGTTTTGTGTACAGAGGATTACGGTCATATAATTTTAGCCACTGTAATTTTTGAGTGAAGCTGACGGGTTTGTTCCAATTAATTTTTTCCCCCTTGTTTAGATAGCAGCGACATTCGATGTACAATTTGTCCGGGACTTTATGGCGAAGTATGGTTTTATCTGCCGCAATAACAACCGCCGCCAAAAATCGTACTGGGTGTATCAAGTACCAAATACACCGTTTTATCTTTTTAATCACCTGACTGGCAGCGTATATCGGATTAACCCCAAAAAACCTGCGGGAAGGGGGGTTGACAAAAAGTTAGGCCGCCAAAATTTTGTGGCTTGTGGCTCGAAGTCTGTTTCCATGACATTAGTTTAACATCCTCTTGCAAAAGTTGTAAGTCTTGTGTCCCGCCCGCCTCTGGCAGGGGCGGGGTTTGCAGGGATTTCAGACCGATAGCCGGCAGCCGCGCAAGCGATTGCCGCGGAAATACTTTTTGCCGCAGGCAAAAAGATTGGAGCGGAAAGCGCGGTACCCGCCGGCGCGTGTCGTCAATACCGGCTGTGCGGGCGGCGTCAACAACGAAGGCGACGCGGTGCGGCTGGATTTTGGCGGCATGGATGCGCCGCCATGGATGGCGGCTGGTTACCATGTTCAAAATCCGCATGGATGCGCCGCCATGGATGGCGGCT
>JAITGR010000016.1 GCA_031280455.1 Spirochaetaceae bacterium | reverse complement strand
TTCGGCCTCCCAGCGGGGGTTCGGGGGCGGATCCCCCGTCCCGCGCAAGGGATAGAAGCGGAAATCCCGCAGAAAAGCCGAAGGCTTTTTGAGGAATTGGAGCGGATAGCCCGGTTTTTGGCTTAAAAATCCGCATCCATGCGGATTTTTAAGCTGGCGTTTTGCTGCACAAAACTATCCAAGGCGCTGCGCGCCTTGCTTTTTCGGCTCGCCATCCATGGCGGGCAAAAATGCGCCCCAATTTTAATGCTTGATTTAATCAACGCTTCCCTGAAAAACTGCCCCCTGAAATCTGAAATCCGAAATCCGAAATCTGGAATGCAGCCCACTTGTAATAAAGTAAATTTGTTAGTATATTGTGTATAGACATTCCGCTTCCTTGGGGAGCGGCCAATACTAAATCTGTCCACAAACAAATTGCGGACAACAGCCGTATCCAAAGGGGGTCAAAATGGCAGAAGTTTTATCGGTTATTCTTGGCGGAGGAAAAGGAACACGCTTGTTTCCGCTTACAAAACTGCGCTCTAAACCTGCCGTACCTTTTGGGGGCAAGTACCGCATCATCGACATTCCGTTGTCCAACTGCATCAATGCGGACTTAAAGCAAATTTACCTTCTAACGCAGTTCAATTCCGCCAGCCTTCACATGCACTTGGCAAATACCTACATATTCGACCACTTTTCCAACGGCTTTGTCGAAATCCTCGCGGCGGAACAAACGCCGGAGCACAGCGGCTGGTTTGAAGGAACCGCGGACGCGGTGCGCAAGAATTTTCAGCACTTCCGCTCGCAAAATCCAAAGTATTACATCATCCTGTCCGGCGACCAGCTTTACCGCATGAATCTGCGCGACATGCTCAAAAACCACCAGGACTCCGGCGCGCAGATAACCATAGCTTGCACCGCCGTTCCGCGCGAGACGGCGAGCGCCCTGGGCATACTCAAAGCCAACAAGCGCAACATCATCACCGATTTTCTGGAAAAACCCGGCCCCGACCGCGACATTTCGGACTACAAAGCGCCCGACGAGCTTAAAGAAAACACTTCAAAAGGCGACATGTTCCTGGCATCTATGGGCATCTATATTTTTAACGCCGAAACTATGGACAGTTGTCTGGACAATAATTTTACCGACTTTGGCAAGGAAGTCATACCTGATGCCATCAACAAAGTGAAGGTGAACGCGTATCCGTTTTACGGCTATTGGGAAGACATCGGAACCATTAAGAGCTTTTACGATGCAAACCTGAATTTGGCCAACATCAAGCCGGATTTTGACGTTTACGACGAGGAACACCCTATTTACACGCAGTTTTACAATCTGCCGCCTTCCAAAATGAATTTCAGCTCGATGAACCAGTCGCTGGCCGCCGAAGGCTGCATTATCACCAATGCGGCGATTACCAATTCGGTCGTCGGCGTGCGGACTATTATCGAGTCGGGGGCGAGCTTTAACGGCGTTGTGTGCATGGGGGCGGACTACTACGAGACAGACGCGCAAAAACTGTACAACGCTGAAAACCGCATTCCCAATCTAGGCATAGGCAAGGGCGCGATTATTAAAGGCGCGATTATCGACAAAAACGCCCGCATTGGCGAGGGCTGCCGCATCGGCATTGACAATATAAAACGCGAGGACGGCGATTACGGCTCCTACCACATTGTAGACGGCATAATCGTTGTTCCCAAAGACGCGGCGCTGTATCCGGGAACTGTGATTTAATTGGATAGCCGGAGCGAACTTGCAGTGCCGGCGCGCGCCGTCTGCGCGGCGTTTACGGGCGGCCTGGCGGAGATTATTCACGGGAAGCGCGATTTTTTGGAAGTGTTTACCGCGGGGCTTTTGGCCGGCGGGCACATCCTGCTTGACGATAAACCCGGCCTGGGTAAGACAACGCTCGCAAAAGCGGCCGCCCGCCTGATTGGGCCGGACGGCACCGGCGCGCTTGTTTTTAAGCGTATCCAGTGTACTCCCGACCTGCTCCCCTACGACATAACCGGCGTGGACATTTTCGACCCGGAAACCCGCGCGTTCCGCTTTGTCCCCGGGCCGGTGATGGCCAACATTGTGCTGGCGGACGAGATTAACCGCGCTACGCCAAAGGTGCAATCGGCGCTGCTGGAAGTCATGGCCGAAAACCAGGTAACGGTCGGCCAAACCAGCTACACGCTGCCGGAGCCTTTTTTTGTGCTGGCCACCCAAAATCCTGTTGAAAGCGAAGGCACCTTCCCGCTGCCGGCGGCGCAGCTCGACCGGTTTATGCTGTGTCTGTCCATAGGCTACCCCGACCGCGACGGCGAAATTGCCATACTGGAAGAAAACCCGTCCGCCGCGCCGCTTGCCGCGCTTGCGCCCCGTGTAAGCGCCGCCGAGTTTAGCGCCGCCCGCCATGCCGCCGCCGGTGTTTTTTGCCACACCAGCCTGAAAAGCGCCGTTGCGGACATTGTGCGCGCCACCCGCGACCACAAACACATCAGCCTGGGTGCCTCGCCCCGCGCCGGCCTGCACCTGCTGGCCGCCAGCAAAGCGTTTGCGCTGCTCCGCGGGCGTGATTTTGTAACAGACGAAGACATTAGCGCCCTGGCCGCGCCAGTATTGGCGCACCGCATCAAGCTGAAAGACACCCGCCACGCGGATCCCGCCGCCACCGCGCAAAAAATAATCACAGAGATTTCCCGCGACATTCTCGCAAAAACAGCGGCATTGTAGTATCAGCATTTTTCACAACAAATCGCGGGATCCCGCGATGTCCTCTTAAAAACAGCGGCGATGTTCCGCGCATGGCGTGATGCCACGGCAGACTACCGGCACTGGAAGCGCAGCACGACGATGCCGCTGCTGCCGGCGCTGCCTTGCGAGAGGCCGGCGTTTCCGCCCGCGCCGCCGTTTCCGCTGTACGGGATCGCGCCGGTGTAGGTGCCGGCGATGCCGGCGGCCATGTTTTCGGCAATTGGTATGCCGTCAGTGCCGACACCTGCCGGCCCGCCGCAGCCGTACCAGCGCGGCGTGCCGCTTATGGCGTTCTGCACACCACAGCCGCCGGCAGTCCCCGCAGTATCGCCGCTTGCGTCCACGCCGGCGCTGCCCGCGCCGCCGCCGCCGCCGGCTGCATCAACCCCCGTCGCGCCGCCGCCGGCATAGCCCTGGTTAAGCGTACCCGCGCCGCCGTCCGCCGCCGCCGAGACAGCGCCGCCGCCCGACCCGCCGTCCGTTGCGGGAGCGGCGGCATCCCCCCCGCCGCCCGGGGCGGCACCGCCCCCGCCGCCGGTCGCCACATACGCGCCGAACGCCGAGTCCCCGCCGGCACCGCCCTGCGACACCACGCCGCTGCCGCACGGCATACCGCCCGCGCCGCCTGCGCCCACGCTGACGGTGTACGACGATTCCGGCGCGGGTATCTCTGCCAAGACAAACCCGCCCGCACCGCCGCCGCCGCCCGGAAGGTCGGTAAACGCCCCGCCGCCGCCGCCGCCGCCGCCGGCAACCAGCACTTCAAGCGGGCGCGGGATAAAGAAGGTAAAAACATCCGGCATCATAGTGTTGGTAAACGTGTGCACCTCGTACACAGCGCCGCCTGATGTGTAGTAGCTGACACTGCCGCCCGAAGCGAACTGGGCGCGGCAGAAACCGGCGCTGTCGATGCCGTAATGCTCACCCGCCGCCTGTTCAATAGCGAATTTGAGGAAATTGCCAGACAGCGCGGCGGTCTCTCCGGTAAGAACAGCGCGGGTCGCCAAGCCCGCAGGCTTATCGGTAATGGCGATGCACTGGCTCCCGTCCGCTACGCTCAAAGCCTCCGCGCCAAGCCCGACCGTTCTACCTGCCGCCAGAATAATTTTACCGCCGTCCGGCACATTCGCCGCCGCCGCCATAGTAAACTGGCCGCCGCTCACATTGACCGTGCCGGTATGCGTGTGCCGCAGGTTGAAGGTGCCGCTCAGCACATTTGTCGCGGCGCTTACGATGTCCCCGCTGGTCGTCAGTGTGCCGCCGCTGACCGTAATGGCCGTAATGCTGCCGTCTGCCAGCGTTGTGCCGCCGCTGACGGTAAGCGCCTGTACCTGGCCGGTGAGGACGGCGCTCCCGCTCTGCGACACATTCACGCCGCCCTGGATGGCATTTTCGGCGCCCCGCATGACGAATTGCCCGCCGGAGACATTGACCATGCCGCTGTATATCGCCGCTTCGACGGTATCTTCCAGCGAAACAGTCCCGCCGCTCACGCTGATAGCGCCGGAGTACCGGTGGCTGACGGCAAACGCGCCGCCGCTCACCGAACCTGCCGGTACCGATACGGCGGCGCTCGTCCGCACCTGCCCGCCGCTTGCCGCCAGCATGGTAACCGTCCCCGCCAGAGCTGCCTGGCCGCCCTGCACGTTCAGACTGCTCACCGTGCCGCCGTCCACAACGACCGCGCCGCTGCCCTGGACCACGAGCGTGGTTACCAGGCCGCTTGCCGCGACCGTCAGCGTACTGCCGCTTACCACAGCGCCGCCCAATGTCCCTTCAACCTGAACCGTGCCCGCGGCGGATACCGCGACCGTGTTGTTCAACGCGCCGCCCGCGGCTATCTCCAGGCTGCCGCCGGAAATCGTGCTGGGGCCGCCGGCGCTCCCCCCCGCCAAGATCTGCACAACGCCGCCGGTAATGACGCAGCCGCCCGCGACCGTGCCGCCTACCGCAAGCGCGCCCGTGCCGCTCACCGCAAGCTGGCCGCCAACCGTGCCGCCAACGCTCGCCGTGCCGCCGCTTACGGTAACGCCGCCGCTCACCGTGCCGGGTACCTCCAGCGTACCCTGCGAGACGAACACCGCCCCGCCGACGCTGCCCGACACCCGCGATGCGGCCAGAGCATCCGACTGGTAGCTTACGCCATGCTGAATGTTCACCGTGTTTTCCAGCAACACGCGGGAAGTTCCGGTAACCCACAATTCCTTCGCTTCGCTGGAACCCACAGCGCCCCGCAGCACAAGGCCGCTCAACGTAACATCGCACGCGCCGGTCAGTTGCAGCGCCGGTTTGCCGTCCGCAGCCTGAAAGCCGGAGTCCAGCGTTACGCCTTCTACCGTAATGCTTACATTGTTCAGGGTGAACGTGCTGGTGCCGCTCGCCGCATCGCCCGCGTTGGCCGCGCCGAGTACGCCGTTTATTTTTACAACCGAGCCTTCGTCAACTTCGGAAAGCGCCCGCCCCAGCGTCAGGTACGGACTTTCGGTTGAAGAGCCTTCGTTACTGTCGCTGCCGCCGTTTTCCAGCGTGGCAACGTATATTTCGGTAATTTTTTGCAGATACCCGTTGTTGTTGACGCGCCAGCGGGCGCTGTTTGGCCGCCGCTTTACCTTGAACCGGCGGTAGTTTTCGGTGAGCGCGACATCGCCGCTTATAAGCAGGTGATCCGGCGTAAACCACGCATCCTCCTCACCGGCGGCAGGGCCGAGCTCGGCAGTAACGGCGGCGCTCAACGTGCCGTTTATCGCCAACTGTTTGCCCGGCGGCAGGCTCACGTAGTTCCCTTCCACGCCGTATGTTATCTCCGCCGTGCCGGAAAGCGCTATGTCCGCATCGTCGCCCACAATAACGCCGCCCGACGCAATCGTGCCTGCGGAAAACGCCACCGTTCCCCGCAGGACGGCCAGCCCGCCTTTTAGGGTGCCGCCGGTTATGGTAAGCACGCCGTTTTCCTGCGCGACCGCGCCTTGTTGAATTTCCCCGCCGCTCACCGCCAGCGCGCCGCTGCGCAGCAAAACAGAAAATCCGCTGTTCTGCGCGATGCTGCCGCCTTCAATGTTGAGCGCGGCCTCCAAACCCTGCACCGCGACAGCGGCGCTTCCGTTGCCGCCGGCAAACGCTTCGCCGGTCAGCGTCATGGTACCAAAGTGAATGTCCGCCCCGTAGCGCGCGTTTTCGGCCAGTGTCGCCTCGCCGCCCAGCGCGAAAACGCCGCCTTCCATAAGCACGCCGTCCTGGGTGTTGGCGGCAATGGACGCGCCGCCGCTTGCGCTTACGCTGCCGCCCTTGCAGTGAATGCCCAGAACGTTTTCGCGGATAGCCGCGCCTGCGGTCTCTGCCGCGTCGCCGGCACCGCCCCCTGTCAGCGTCAAGCTGGCCGTCTCGGCGACCTCGACCGCGCAGGCAGCGCCTTTCAGCACAGCGCCTTCTTTTAAGGTGAGCGCGCCGCTGCACACCGTAAGCAGCGCTTTCTCGCCTTCGGCAAAACCTTCGATAGTCAAGCGGCTGATGATGTACACGCCGCCGTAAAACGACCATATATCGCCGTCGCCGTCAGCGGCGGGACGGAGCGTTCTGCCGTCGCTGGTTATGGTGAGGGTTTTATCGGTAAACGCCAGCTCGCCGGCGGCTGGGGTAAGGTTGTCGGTAACGATGACCATTTTGTACGCTCCGGCGGGAGCGTTTGCCAGGTAACTTACGGCGTGTTCCAGTTTGCCAAACGATTCAAGCTGAACATCGTACTGGTCAAGCACGACGACGGCAAATGCGTGCGGCTTACCCGCAATCGACTCGCTCCATTCGCTGGCAGTCCCGTCCGCGGAAATCGAGCGCACGTAGACGTGGTAGGTGTTTTCGTTGTTCAGGCTTCTGACGATGCCGGTATAAAGTGAAGGGTCGTCTTCATCGGCGTAAATGTCCGCCCTGCTCCAGGGTTTTTTGCCGTCCAGCGAAAGTTCGTATCTCTGGGCGCCGGCGACAGCCGGCCAGCGGACGGTGAGTGTACCGTCGCCCGCGTACAGCAACGCGGGGGTATCCGGCACCGGCGGGGGCGGCGGGGATGCGGGCGGCGACTGCACTTCCTCGCAGCCGGAGGCCAGCACGAGGAGCGCAAAGCCCCACACAAAAAGCGGCCGTCCAAGAAGCGGAAGAGCCGGGCGCAGTCTACAGGGAGCGCAAAAACTTCTCACATGACAAACATACGGAAAAGCGCACGGTTTGGCAAGCAGGCGGCAACCAGTTTTTTCCGCCGCATTTAATCAGTGCTTCATTATTTGCCTAAAATGCGCTAGTCTTTTTGTACAAACTTTTGCGAGAGGTGCAGATGAATATTGGAGATATGGCTCCGGCGCTGGTGGTTCTTGCGGCAGGTACGGGGAGCCGGTACGGCGGGCTTAAGCAGATGGACGCGATAGGCGATGGCGGCGAGGCGCTGCTGGACTATTCGGTGTACGACGCGCTGGAGGCCGGTTTTGGCCGGGTTATTTTTATTATTCGCCACGCGATAGAGGCGGATTTTAAAAGCATTGTGCTTTCGCGCATGGAGCGGCGGGTTCCGTTCACGCTGGTCTACCAGGAAAACGACAGCCTGCTGCCGCCGGAGCTCGCGGTGCGGGCGCGGACTGCCGGCCGCGTCAAGCCCTGGGGGACGGCGCACGCGCTTTTGTGCGCGGCGGAGGCCATTGACCAGCCGTTCTGCGTGATAAACGCCGATGACTTTTACAGCCGTGAAGCGTTTGTGGTGATGGCGCGCTTCCTTGCCGAAAGTGGGCGCGAGGACGGCGCGTTTGTTCCGTACAAGCTGGCTAAAACGCTCTCGCCGCTGGGGACCGTTACGCGCGGGGTCTGCGCCGTTACCGGCGGCCGGCTTGGTACCATTGAAGAGCTGACGGCGATTCAGCGACAGGCGGATGGCCGCATTATCAACACATTTGAGGACGGCAGCACGCGGGTACTGGACGACGACACGCCCGTTTCGATGAATTTTTGGGGGTTCCCGCCGCGTATACTGCCGTACGTGCGCGAGTATGTCGCCAGTTTTCTTGCTGAACATGGCGGCGAAGTAAAGAGCGAGTGCTATCTGCCTATGGCCGCCGGTAAATTTATCGCGGACGGCGTTCTGACCGTACACGCGCTTGCGAGCGACGCGGACTGGTTCGGCGTAACGTATAAGGAAGACCGCGAGCTTGTGGCGGCAAAGATACGCGCCCTTATTCAGGCCGGCGTGTATCCGGCGCGGCTGTGGGGCTAGTGTGAACATTCTTGTTATTGGCGGCGCCGGCTACATTGGCGGCCATGTTGTGCGCGAGCTGCTGGATGCGGGGCATAGGGTTACCGTTTTCGACAATCTTTCCAGCGGGCAGGAGTGCAACTTGTTCCCCGATGCGGCTTTTATCCGGGGGGACATTCTGGACAGCGCCGCCCTGGACGCCGTGTGCGGAGGCGGCCAGGGCGGTGCCTTCGATGCCGTTATGCACCTGGCCGCGTTCAAGGCCGCCGGCGAGTCGATGTGCGCGCCGGAAAAATACTCGCTCAACAATATAAACGGCACGATTAACATTCTGAACGCGGTAAGCCGCGCGGGTATTCGCCGGTTTGTGTTTTCGTCGAGCGCCGCGATATTTGGGGAGCCGCGCTATCTTCCTATTGACGAGGCGCATCCGGCCAATCCAGAAAACTATTACGGGTTTACCAAGCTGGAAATAGAGCGCATTTTGGCCTGGTACGACAGGCTGAAAAACATACGGCACGCGAGCCTGCGCTACTTTAACGCCGCCGGGTACGATGCCGCGGGCCGGATTCACGGACTGGAGCAAAATCCGGCAAATCTTATACCGATTATCATGGAAACCGCGGCTGGTTTGCGGCCTGGTTTTGCGGTGTTTGGCCGCGACTACGACACGCCGGACGGCACCTGCATACGCGACTACATTCACGTAAGCGACCTGGCAAGCGCCCATCTGCGTGCGCTGGAATACATACATACTCACGACACAAGCCTGGTGGTAAATTTGGGAAGCGAAACGGGCAGTTCTGTGCAAACGGTGCTGGATGTTGCGCGCCGTGTAACAGGGCGTCCTATTCCGGCCACAGATGCTGACCGGCGCGCGGGCGACCCCGCAAAACTGTACGCGACAAGCGCTCTCGCGGCAAAGCTGCTCGGGTGGAAAGCCAGCCGTTCCAGCCTGGAATCAATTATCGAAAGCACCTGGAAAATGTACCGGAGCCGGTAGCGCCAGTGGGGGGGTACGCCCTCCCGCAGGGAAGCACTGATTAAATCAAGCGTTAAAATTAGGGCGCATTTTTGCTACGCAAAAACCGGGCTATCCGCTCCAATTTGGCCGCTTTGCGGCCAAATTCCGCTTCTATCCCTTGCGCTCTTCCGTATTCAGACACCGCCTTCGATTTAATCAGCGTTGCCTTAGGGTAATCCCCGCATCTAAAACAAGCGTAGGCATATCACTGTCGGATGT
>JAITGR010000001.1 GCA_031280455.1 Spirochaetaceae bacterium | reverse complement strand
ACGTACGCGCGGATAATGTTTTTTTCGGACTTTTTATCCGCGGAGCATTTGTTGAAGAAAGCGGCCGGCTGGCTGTGTTCCTGGCGGTCTCTGCGTTTATCCGCCGTCTGGAGTCTGCCGTGCCGCCGGATGTGGCGCTCCAGCGCTGTGCGGCGCGGGGGCTTGTCGCCGCGCTTTCGTTTGCCGCGCTGGAAAATGTCTGGTACGCGGACGGCACGGCGGCGGCGTTGCTGCGGGTCTTTACCGCCGCGCCGCTCCACGCCGCCTGTGGCGCACGGACAGCCCGCGCCGCCTGGATTTTTCCGCACGAGCCGCTGCGGGCCGCCGCGCTTTTTTTTCAGACGGTTATACTGCACGGCTGTTACAATTTTTTGGTGTCCGGCAGCGGCATACTGCCGTACGCGGCGCCGGTTTTGGCGTTGACGGCCTTTGCGGCGCAGGCCTTGGCGCTCCGGCGCGCGGCGGACGGCGATGCGTATTCCGCCTGAACTGGCCGTGCTGCTCCGCCAAAACGAGGTTTTGGCAGAGCATACCAGCTTCCAAACCGGCGGGTCTGCCAACTGGTACATTAAGCCGCCTAAAGAAAATTTCCTCTATATAACACAGGCGGCGTTGAGCTTTGCCCGTGAAAACGGCCTTGATGTGTTCATTCTGGGCGGCGGCGCGAATTTGTGTGTCAGCGACAACGGTATGCGCGCTCTGGTGCTGGACACCGGCTGTTTTAGCGGCTGTCGAGTGGAAAACGGCACTGTCCGCGCGCTCTGCGGCACACCTTCCAGCGAAGTGGCGCGGTTTTGCCAGCAGCACGCGCTCGGCGGCCTGGAATTCCTGGCCGGCCTCCCCGGCAGTATCGGCGGGGCGCTGGTTATGAACGCCCGCTGTTTTGAACGCTCGATAAGTGATGTGCTGGCCGCCGCGCGGTATCTGGACAACGGGCTTGAAGGGACGCTCGCGTGCGATGATGGGGCGTGGGGGTACAAAAAAAGTCCGTTCGCCCGCGGCGGCTCGCATGGCGGGGCTCTGGTGCTGGAGGCTGTTTTGAATGTGTACCCGTCCGACGCGGCGGCGGTGGCAGCGCAGTGCGACAGCTACCTGCGGCAGCGCGAAGAAAAAGGCCATTTTCGCTTTCCTTCGGCAGGCTCGGTGTTCAAAAACGACCGCAGACTGGGACGTCCCAGCGGGGCGATTATCGAGGAGTTGGGGCTGCGCGGGCGGCGCGTGGGCGGCGCACAAATTGCTCCCTGGCACGGTAACTTTATTATCAACACCGGCGGCGCGACATCCGCCGACATTCGCGCGCTGGTGGAACTGGTCAAATCCGAAGCCCGCCGGAAGCTGGGCATTGAACTGGAAGAAGAAATTCTGTTTCCCGGGGAATGGTAGCGCCGCTTCTCCCGCCGAACCCTAGCCTATTGTTGTGCCGGTAAACGGCGCGCCGGTTAAAATGTTTCGCAGATTGGGGATGTTTTTTCCCGCCGCGCAGATTACCCGAATACCGGCTTCTTCCGCGTTCCTGCTCGCCACCGGATCGAACGGGACGTTTTTTCCGGGCGTCCATTCGTCGCCGGTAAGCCGGCGGAAATCCGCCCAGCTTATCGCGTCCAGCGCACGCGCCGTGCTGTCCAGTTTTGGGTCGGCGGTGTACACTTTTTCGATATTGGAAAGGTTGATAACCAGCGGCGCGCCAAAGCGCCGTGCCAGCAGCACCGCATCGTTGTCCGAGGAAAACCCGGGCTTCCAGCCGGCGGCTACCAATACGCGGCTCTGCCAGGTAAACGGCGCGGTCGGGTCGGTTACCACGGCATCCGGCGCGTGGGCGGCAAAGGCGGCGCGTACCAACTGGGCGTTAAGGCGCGTCGCCATGATTCCTATCCAGTCGGCCTCCGCCGCCGAAGACTCTCCTTCGTCTGCTCCCGCGTGCCGCAGGACGGCGTGGTACGCGCTCTGGTAGCGCCGTGCCGGCGCGCCGCCGCCGGTAACCAGCACAAAGCGCGCGGCAGCGGACGCGGCGATGCGCTCCTCGATGAGTGCCTTAAACGCCGCCAGATACTCCACGTCTACCGCGTCCGGCGCGACTATCGAGCCGCCGAGTGATATAACGGTTATCATGCGAGTTTCTCGAACACGTCCGCGCCGTGTTTGCACAGCGGGCAGATAAAGTCAGGCGGCAGTTCCTCGCCTTCGTGAATGTACCCGCACACTTTACACACGTAGCCTTTTTTCTTTTGCGCGGCAGCCGGCGGCTTGGGGCGTATGTTGTCAAAATAATGCTGGTAGGTCAGCGATGCTTCGTTCGACAAAACCGCCGCCTCGGTAACTTCGGCTGTGTACAAGGTGTGTGTTTCGTAATCGACCGAACAGATTACTTTGCACGAGAAAAACGCATTGCTGTGTACGGGCGCGTAGATTATGCCGTTGGCGGCGCGGGTCTTTGTGGGGCAGCCGGCGAATTTTTCGGTATCGCGCCCGCTCTGGAAGCCGAAGCGCTTAAACACGCTGAATGGTGTATCGGTTTTTAATACACTTATGTTGAATACGCCGGTTTTTTTTATCATGTCGTTGGTAAAATTTTTGCGTATTACCGCGATGTTCACGCGCTTTGGTGTGTCGGTAAGCTGTACGGCGGTGTTGATGATGCAGCCGTTGTCTTTGTCCCCGTCGCGGGCTGTCAGCAAAAAGAGGCCGTAGCTCATTTTGAAGAATGCCGGCGCGTCAACGGCGGCGGGTGTGTGCGGCGCTGGCGTGGTTACCGGCATGGTGTCCACGATTTTTTGCGCGAGTGTGCACAGTTTGTAGTAGTCGTCTTCTTTAACTGATGATGTAATGGTTACGTCGTAGTCGATAAAGCGCATGCCCTCCAGCGGCGAAAGGATTTCGCGCATTAGTTTGCGCGCGCACGGCGCCCACGAGCCGTTTTCTATGAACGCGATGGTGCGGTTTTTTAGTCTGTGCGCGGCTATATCCTGCAGCGCTTCTTCCATTTTGATGAATATGCCGGCGTTGTATGTTGTCGATGCAAATACGATATGGCTGCACCGGAACGCTTCGGACACGATTTGGTCGGTTTGGTGCTGGGAAACGTCGTATATGGCTATGTTTCGCACGCCTTTTTCGGCCAGCGCTCCGGCCATGATGTCCACGGCGTTTTCCGTGTTGCCGTATACGGACGCGCACACAACAAGTACGGCGTTTTCTTCCGGTGTGTATGTGCTCCACAGGCGGTATTTTTCCAGATACCAGGCAAAATTCTTGCGCCACACCGGGCCGTGGAGCGGGCATACCAGCGCTATGTCCAGCGCGGCGGCTTTTTCTAACGCGGCTTCTACCTGGGGGCCGTATTTGCCGACTATGTTCGCGTAGTAGCGGCGCGCGTCCGGCAGCCATTCGGAAGCAAAGTTTACTTCGTCCGCGTATACATTGCCGTTTAGCGCGCCGAATGTGCCAAAGGCATCCGCTGAAAATAGTGTTTTGCTTTCGTGTTCATAGCTCATCATTACTTCCGGCCAGTGTACCATGGGGGCCATGAAAAACGAAAAGGTGCGGCTGCCGGCGGTAAAACCGGCGTTCTCTTTTACTTCGACCGCGCAGGCGCTTATGTCGAATGTAAAAAATTGCGCTATCATTTTTATAACTTTTGCGTTTGTTACAATTTTTGCGTTTGGATAGCGGTGTATAACGTCGCCCAAAACGGCGCTGTGGTCTGGTTCCATGTGATGGATAATTATATAGTCGAGTGTTTTATCCTTTAACAAAAAGGCCAGGTTTTCAAAAAAAACTGACGCTACTGTTTTATCAACGGTATCTACCAGTATGTTTTTTTCGCCTACTATCAAATAACTGTTGTACGAAACGCCTCGTGGTATATCGTACACTCCCTCGAACACTTTTGGGCGGCGGTCGCACCCGCCAACCCAGTACATGCCATTTGCAATTTCGCGTGTATTTTGCATATTTTTTCTCCTGTGCCGCTTTTTAACGTTACGGTCTTTTGTTTTGCGGTTATGGTAATAATAGTTGGTATTTTTAAGAATGTCTATATTTCGGTAAAACGGTGAGGGCTTGGGGACGTGCCCCCACCCCCGCCTCTATTGACCCTAGACGGATTCGAACCATCACTGCTGGCTTCGAAGGCCAGTACTCTATCCTTTGAGTTATAGGGCCGTTCTTAAACCGGCTGTCTG
>JAITGR010000212.1 GCA_031280455.1 Spirochaetaceae bacterium | reverse complement strand
CCTTGAACTCAGGGATTTCTTTCCAGTCCGTTACGCGCTTCTCTCGTGTTTCACCCATAAAAAACCTCCGCCTTTAGGTACAGACTCATGTGTATAGCATATTCAAAGAATTGTTAAGCCAGGAACGAGACCGCGAGGGGGAGGACTGCGAGGAGTATGGCGGCTATGTCGTTTCGGCCAAAGGGGAAGCGCTTCCAGCCGCTGTAGCGGGTGCGGAAGTGAAAGCCGCGCAGCTCTGCCGAAAGCGCGGCGCTGTCTACGCGGCGTACCGATGACATCAACAAGGGAACGCACAGCGGCAACAAGAGCCGCAATTTTTTTACAATGTTTTTGGTCTCAAAGTCAACGCCGCGGGCTATCTGCGCCTCGATAATGCCGCGCATCTCCGTGGAAAAAACCGGAATAAATCGCAGCGCCGTCGTCAACACAAAGGCGTATTTGTACGGCAGACCCAGCGTCCGCGTCAACGCGGCGGCAAGGTCGCTTGGGCGGGTTACCGAAAGCACAAGCGAGGGCGGCAGTGTGGCAGCCACAAGGCGCAGCGCGAACAACAGCGAAAAAGCAAGCCCTTCGCGGGTAATGACGATGCCCCCCGCCGAAAAAACCGCCCGCCCCTCCCGTACAAACAAGACCTGGACGACAAAAAGCACCACGGCAAGTTTTACGAGCGGGCGGAGTATCCGCAGCGTGCGGTGCGCTACCGTTTCGTCCCCTGCCGCCGCACCCGTGCCGCCGCCTGAGAGCAGCGCCAGAACGAAATTCAGCACAATAATGCCCGCGACGACCGCCGGACGGCGGGTGATAAAACAGGACGCGGACAGCACAAACGCGCAGCCGAGCTTGGTCAGCGGGTGGAGCCGGTGCAGAACCGTTCCGCCGGAAAGATACTCGAGCAGCCCACTCATGGCGCGCCTCCTTCCATGTCTGCGGCGGCGGCGGCTACGGCGTCCGCCATCTCGGTGCAGGTAAAGGCCGCGCCAAGCGCCGGCAGGCTGGCAAAGCGCGCGGCAAGTTCCGCGATTTGCGGTGGGAGGAGGCCGGCGCGGGTAAGGAGTAGGCGGTCGCGCAGAGCGTCCCTCGCGGGGGCGTCGGCGATAAGACGCCCCGCGCTCAGCACGAGTACGCGCCGCGCATAGTCGGCGGCGACCTCCATGTCGTGCGTAATCATCAGCACGGTTTTCCCCGCGCTATTAAGCCGCGCGATGTGATCCATGATGGCCGTACATTCGCGGTAATCGAGCCCCGTGGTCGGTTCATCCAGTATGAGCAGCGCGGGACGGCGCGCCAGTACCGATGCCAGCGCGCAGAGTTGGCGCTCCCCCCGCGAAAGGCTGAACGGCGAGGCGCGGGCGGGCAGCTTGAAGAGTTCGAGCATTTCGGCACAGCGGTTTTCTGCCTCCGCTTCGCGGGCGGCGGCGGCGGGCGTGCCAGGTCTAATTTTTGTGCGTCGCCGCACGAGGCTGGACGGCGAAAGGCCAAAGCGGATTTCGTCCCGCACAGTGTTTTGGCAGAGTTGGCGGTCGGGGTTCTGGAATAAAAAGCCTATGTCGCGGGCTATCCGGCTTGTTTTTGTCGTCCGCGTGTCGCTGCCGGCGGCGAGGATACGGCCGCGGGAGGGCTTTAGAAGGCCGATTGCGAGGCGGCAGAGAGTGGATTTTCCCGCGCCGTTTTCGCCGAGGAGGGCGGTAAACGAGCCGGTTTCGAGGGTGAACGAAATATCGCGCAGGGTTTCGCCGCCGCCGTATCCAAACGAGGCCGACTCAAAGCGCAGTATTGCCGTGCCTTCCTGCGATTCACGGGAAGGCGGCGGGGGCATCAGGGAGGCTTTTGCGGAGCAAAATTCCACACCGTTCGCGGCAAGACCGGAGCAAGCGGTCGTGTCTGCTTCGTAGACACGCGGCTTCCCCCCCTGCGCTAAAATTTCCTGTATGGCTGTTTCCGCCTGGCCGATGGTACAGGGCAGCTCGCCGGTATAAAGGCCGCGTCCGGCGAGTGTGTGGGCGAGACTGGTTACGCGGGGGAGGGAGACACCGGCGGTCTGGAGTATGGCGGGGCGCTGGAGTGCTTCGCGGACGGTGCCGTGGCTTGCGAGGTGTCCGCGGTCGAGTACGGCGAGATGTTTGGCAAACTCGCAGAGGAGCATAATTTTTTGTTCGACGATGACGATGGTGGCGCCGAGGCGGGTGTTGAGGTCGCGCAGGTGTTCAAAGATTTTCCGGCTTGACTGCGGGTCGAGTTCGCCGGTTGGTTCGTCCAGCACCAACACGGCGGGGCGGAGCGCGGTGATGGCCGCGATTGCCACTTTCTGTTTCTGGCCGCCGGAGAGCGAGTCGAGGGGGCGCTGCCGCAGGTGCGCGATGCCGGCTGCTTCCAGCGCTGCTTTCATGCGCGCTTCGATGTGGTCGCGGGGGATGTTGGCGTTTTCCAGGCCGAATAGCACTTCGTCTTCTACAACGGAAGCGGTCATTTGGCCGTCGATGTCCTGAAAGACGGTGCCGGTTACGCGGGAGAGGGCGCGGGTGCCGGCGTCGATGGTGTCCAGGCCGGCTACGCGCACCTGCCCGTAGAAGTCGCCCGCGAAATGGTGGGGTATCGCGCCGTTTATCGCGTACAGGAGGGTGGTTTTCCCCGCGCCCGACGAGCCTATTATGCCTAAAAAGTCTCCCTGGGGGATGCTGAGGTTTATGTCTTCAAGCGCAAACTCGCGCCCCCCGCCTGCGCCTGCGGTGCCTGCGGCGGCGTAGGTAAAGCTAAAGTGGTCAAATGTTATCATGAGCGGGTTTTAGGAAGTGCGCGAGCGGCAGGTAGAGTATCTGGACGATGACGGCGTTGATGGTGGCGGTTCCCAGTATGATGGCGAGGAATATGGCGAGGGGTGCCGGGGTGATGTTCGCGCCGCTGTAGTACATGAGGTACATAACGCCGATAAAGCTGAAGCCGCTGACCAGCGTACTTAAAAACGTGGTGATGGCTGGTTTTACGGGTATTTTGAGTTTTTCGAGCGGGATTCTGGCCAAAAGGCACATAGCGGCGGCACCGGCGAGTTCGCTTGCAAAGTTGATGAAGGGCTGGCCGGGGAAGAACTGGCAGACAGCGCCGGAGAGCAGACCGATGATGGCGGCTTCGGCCAGGCGGGGGCGCACGATGAGTATGGCCAGGCAGTACATGGCAATAATGAAGTTGGGTTTCATGCCAAAGTTGATGACAGTGCCGGCAAAAAACTTGAGTACCGCGCCGGCGGCAAGCAGGATGCCGATAAGCAAGAGGTCGCGTATGCTGAGACCCTTGCCGTGCCGCGGCGAGGGTGTAGTTGTGCGTCTGGCCGCGCCGCCGGGGGCCGCGGTGTGAGGGTCGATGTTTTCCATAAAATACTCCTTTTCAGCGGTTGATGTTGCAAAACTGAATTTTGCAACAGCCTCTGGCTGTTTTTGTTTCTATAAAAAGAAACGTTTCTGTTGACAGAAACAGTACAGGGCGCGGAGAAAAAGGTCAAGGGAGGCAAAAATCTACTAAAGTTGGCGGCGGTTTGTGCCGATACTGGGGAAGTGAGTGTTGTAAAAAGCGCCAAAATGCCGTCGCGTTCTTTTATGCTGAACGGCGCTGTGTACCTTTTTTTAAGTACTGTCGCGCTTATTGGCATTATTCTCCTTTACCGCAGCATTAATGAGGTTGTTCAGCGGGATGTTCCGCCGATTGGGACGCTCAATTTCAAACTGAAGTCGGTTGAACGGCGCTTTTCCGGTCGTATGGTCTGGGGGAATATCCTGGAAGAATCGCCGGTGTATTCCGGCGATGTACTGCGTACCGGCGAAGATTCCGCTGCCAGCGCGGTGCTGCTCACCGGTGATGTCATCGACCTGGGTGAAAATACGTTAATCCAGGTTTTTTATGACGACCGGCAGGGCGCGCGGCTGGAATTGCAGGACGGCCAGCTTTCTCTTAAAACAACCGGCGCGGCGCTGACGCTCAAAGCGGGCGGCAAGGAATTTAAGGCTGGCGCGGGCAGCGCCGTTACCGTGCGTTCCACTGAAGGCGAAAGCGTTGCTATGGTCGCCCACGAAGGCGCGGTCGAGGTGGAAGAAGACGGCGTTGTGCAGACAATTGCCGCCGGTCAAAGTTACGCGGAAACGGCGCTTCCGGCGGGTACCGGTGCGGACGCCGGCGTACCGGCGGCCATGCCCCCCGCGCTCTCTGTTACCCAGCCGGTCTCCGGCGCGCAGGTTGAATCGCTGCCCGGCGGCGTTCCCTTTTCGTGGGATTCTGGCGCGGTGGAGCCTGGCGAGCCTGTCCGCGTCGAGGCCTCGCGCGACCCGCAATTCCGCGTTATCGCGGCTTCCAACGAAGTAAACGGCAGGGCGGGCGGGGCGGCGCTGCCGCTGGGCGACGGCGATTGGTGGTGGCGCATCTACCGGCCCGGCCGCGAGGACGGCCAGGCGGCGCTCAGCCAGGGGCGCTTAAAAGTGGTGCCGCCGCCGCCGCAATACGACGCTGCCGCCGCCGAAAATCTGGCGCGGCCTGAGCTTTTGGCGGCGGTTAAGCCGGAAGAGCCAGTGTACATTTCCCGCGGCACCGCCCAAAAATTGGCACAGCTTAACAAAGAGCCGCCGCCGCCCGAATTTGAAGCCAGGGAAGAGGAGGGCTTGCGCGCTCCGGCGCGCTTGTGGCCGCCTGCCGGCCATGTCTTTACCGCCGCCTACCTTCGCGGCAGACAGACGCTTTCTTTTTTTTGCGGCAAAGTGGAAGGCGCGCAGGCGTATATTTGGACCTTCACCCAGAACGGCAAAGTGATTACGCGCACTACCAGCGAGCCGGCCTGCCGCTTTAACGGGGTAAACCAGTTTGAAAACGGACGGCTTACATGGCAGGTTGAAGCGGCACGCCGCGAGGACGGCGTTCTGCGGCACGGGGAAGCCGCCGGCTCCTTTGTAATCCTCACCATTCCCCCCGCGCGCGCTCCGGCGCTCAAACCGCCGGAAAAGGTTACGCTATGAAAATCAACACACCAGCGCCCGTTCAGGCCGCCAATTCCTTGCTGAAA
>JAITGR010000196.1 GCA_031280455.1 Spirochaetaceae bacterium | reverse complement strand
GAATGGCAGCGTTTTTATTTTTCCCCGCAGGCAGTAGTTAATCACGTCTTGGTCAGGGCAATGACATTTTTCAGGGTTTTTTAGCGCAAAATCTACACATTTCCGCGCAATTTCGCCGTTACGCCACAGCGTCAAATTTAAAAGCAGAATGCCGCTGTTGTAATAACCGTACGATATATCGTACTCAAGCCGGTTAAAGAAGTGTATGTTAGAGCAATTTGCGTCCAATACGGCGGCAGCCGGTACGTCCGTAATATCAGTTTTCCACAGCTCTTTAAGGCAATCAACTACCAGTACGTCCGCGTCAAGAAAGAGCGCCTTGTTGACCGTCCGCGGAAGCAGGTGCGCGATAAAAAGCCGTATATACACGGCTTCCGTAAGTTTCGTATTTTTCGGGATAGGGAGTACCCCCCTCCCCCCCCCGTAACTCGCGTACTCGTAGAATGTTATCGCCGCGCCGCCGGTTTGCGCGGTTTGCGCCAGCCCGCTCTTGCTCGCTTCGGAAAGCCCCTGCCCTAGTATGTGCGCGTTCACCCGCATGTCCTGGTTTGTCCGTAGCAGCGAATACAGCGCCACACCGCACGGCATCGCGTAGTTTTCGTCTATGCAAAAAACCACGTCCATCGCCGGTTTTTCGCCTTCTGCCATTTTGTTCATATTCAACCTCCAAATTATCCCCGCTTCATTCAGGGTGGGTATGATATACCCGCCTTCGCCAGCGGCTGTCAAGGGCTCAAAACCGGCATACCGGTTTTGAGCTTGCCCCCTAGACATCGCGCGGGGCATTCCCGTACACTTACCCGTATGTGGCGCTCGTGCGGAGCGCGGCGGGAGACTAGCTCATTTGGATAGAGCGCGAGCCTCCGGAGCTCGAGGTGGTGGGTTCAAATCCCGCGTCTCTCAGGTGAAGACCGTAAAACTCATATTTTTTTCTCTGGCAAGTTTTCTGCTGGGCTTTGTTGTTGCTGCCGCGGCGTTCTTTTTGCGGTTGTGGGTCGATTTTGCGGTATCGGTGCCGGCGCGTTCCAGTGCCGACCTTGCTTCTTTTATTCCGGCGCTGCAGTGGGCGGTTGTTTTTTCGCTGTATACCGGTATTCTTTTTACGGTAAATTACGCCTTCCGCAAGCGTCTTAACCGCGCGCTCATTTTTGTTGGTCCCGCCCTGTTGTTTTCGCTGTACACAGCTGGTTCCACGGTGCTTGTCGATAAACTTTCGGACTTGAACGCCGAACCGTTCGCGCTGCGCAAGCCCGGGCAGACGCTGGGGCAGGCCGGCCTCATGCTGTACTCAGGCGATGAAGTTGTTGTTCTGCTGGACGATACCCGCAATCTGCGCGGCAGCCGTGTCTACGCCCCCGCCGGAGAGCCGCTTGTCTACCAGAGCGACCCGACCCGTGCCGAAGGCGATGCGTTCACGCTGCCGCCTGTGCGCTTCAAAACGGTAAAAAGCCCGCTGTTCGACAGTGTACGCCTGGATTTTGCCATGAGTGCGCGCACGATAGCAGGCCGGTACGCGGACGGGGTGCTTCCCTTTATCTACTGGACGGCGGCGCTCGTGTGCCTGCAAGTCGCCGTGTCCTTCATTTTCAACATGGGAATATGGCCCCTGTCCAATCTGTTTTTGGGCGCCGCCCTGCTCCGCGGCATACTGGCGCTGGATGTTTTTATCAACTCTGACGAAGTTCAGATCGCGCTTAAAGATTTTGCCCGCGGCGTTCTGCCTGACGCGGCGCTCAGTCCGGTTATATTCGGGTTTTTCGCCGTCCTCCTGCTGCTGTACCTGATTCTTCTTTATTTTACGCGAGGAGCGGCGCATCATGCCTCGTAAAAAGAAAAAGCGGCTGCAGCTTGTATCCCCCGCCACCCTCTGCGTTGTCTACCCGCTGGCCGCCGCCCTTCTTATCATTCTATTCTACTGCGTTGCCGGCGGCATCGCGTACGACGACGGCGTGGAGTACCTGCCGATATACCGCCTGCCGCGCGCCCTGACAAACGCCCTCATTACCTGGATTTCGCTCTTTCCCGCGCTCATTTTAAGCGCCATTGTCCTCCCTTTCGGCCTAAAACCGGACTACGCGCCGCCTGAACGGCGTTTTTCGCTGAAATTCTTCAACAAGCTCAAACCCGCGCTTATTTCCGCGACCGCCGCCGCCGCGTTTATCGCGCTGCTCACCTTGATGGCGCGGCCGGCGCTGTACAACCGCCTTTCCGACATGCGAACCAACAGCAATGTCTACCGGCAGTCAAAAAAGCAGGCTGAAATTTACGCGGACAGGGAGGATTGGGCGCTTGCCGCCGGTTTTCTTTCTATCTGCGTAACCATTTGGCCGCACAAAAATCCTGAAATCGAGCCGCTGGCGGACAGAATACGGGTAGGCCAGGAGCACTTGCTCTACGGCAGGCCGCAGACAACGCGCGCACGGCCAGTTCTTGAACAGGGTTTGCCGGGGCAGAAACAGCCGGTTTCCGCGACAGAGGCGCTTTCCCTCGCGAACAAAGCGATGGATGAAGGCCGCCTGTACGACGCCCACTGGCTGGCGTCGCTCGCCGTCCGCATATCGCCTGAAGGCAGCGCCGAGAATTCGGCGGGCCGGCAGCTTGCCAGTTGGGCGTGGAGCCAGATAAGCGTGCAGGAACCGGACGCCGCCGAAATGCGGCTGGCGGCCATCTACCGCCAAAAACGCGCCGGGTACGAAGCAATCCTCGCCGAGGACTGGATACGCGCGTACTACATTTTCCACGAACTTTCGCTCATCGTCTCCGACGACCCCGATGTCGGCACCTACCTCAAGGTCAGCGCCGAAGGGTTGTCGCAGCTTGCGTTTTTTATCGACGAGATGAACACCATAGCCGGTGAAGAGCTGGAAAACGTCGTGCTTTCCATACCCCGCCAGGCCGAAGGCGGGCGGGTCGTTCTGCGGCTGGGCTATTTTTCCGCGCTTACCGAAAGTCCCAGTTACGCAAGCCGGCTGGAAGCGCTCGCCGTTGACGCCGCAGGCCGGCTCGCGTTTCGTGTGGAAACGCCGTTTGCTAAAATCATGCCGGTCTACACCAACGGCGCCTGGCGGACGGCGGTACTGCTGCGCGCCGTCGACCGCGAAAACGAGGCCGTGTCCTGGAGCCCCCTGTGGGAGGCCGCGGACGGAAAATCCGGCGACTACCAAATCGTGCTGGACATGAGCTACGAAGACTTTTTGCTCGCCACCACCAGCGCCACGTATACCGACAGCTTTTTCCTGGCCGACCTCTGGCGCGCCGCCAGAGGCCTGTCGCGCTACGGGTACGCGCCGGAAGTCTTTCAGGCCGAAATCCTGCGCGTTATAAGCGAGCCGCTGCTGTTTTTGCCGCTGGCAATGTTCGCCATCGCTTGCGGCTGGCTGTTCCGTGCCCGCAGCCGTCCGCGTTTTGCCGGCTTCCCCATGATTGTGCTGCTGCCGCTGGTGTTCAACGCGCTGTTTACGCTGGCGCTGGGCAACATTCAAAACCTGTACGTCATGCTCATCCTTGGTGCCGGTTTTACCGGAGCCGCCGTCGCCGCGGGGCTGCTGGTCATCGTCCTTTTCGCGCTGAGCCTTTTGAGCATCGCCGCGCAACATTCATAGCCCGCGTTCCCGCCATAATTTTACCATAATTAGGCGCTATGCTTACCGTAAATTTTAAGCGGAAGCTGTTCTAAAACTGAAGTTTCAGAACAGATCTAATTTAAGGAGGCATTTTCTATGAAAAATGTACGCAACGTATTGTGGACGCTGGCGGTTTTGCTGCCGCTCTCGTCCTGCGGAAAGCTCGATGTGGTGGGGAGCGGCTCGGCGGCGTCGTTTGACGCGGTTCTAAAGCGGATTCCCCAGGCCGTGAGCTTTGACCAAATGAACGGCGGCTGGAGCCTTGCCGCGCCGGACGGCAGCGCCCGCTTTGTGTGGAGCGAGAACTTTGCCGCAAGCCCGCTGCACGACGTTATGCTGGAGTTTGATGCCGC
>JAITGR010000131.1 GCA_031280455.1 Spirochaetaceae bacterium | reverse complement strand
TTGCCATTATCAGTATGGCTTTGTTGGTGTGGTAGAGGTCGTTTTCTTTTAACTGCTGAAACCCCCTTTGGGTTTCAGCGCGCAGTTGGGCTATGTCTGTTTGGGTTGCCTCGCGCAGTTGGGTGATGTCTGTTTTGGTCGCTATGTTCAGTTTGCCCAGCATGTGTTTTGAGAGAAATACCATAATTACCGAGGCGATGATTATGGTCAGCAGCATCATCGGGAACGGATACGCGCCGCGCAGAAAATTGTCTACTATGGTCGCAAAGGTCATATATAACACCCACCTGCCTTGTATAATAGCGTCTTTGACGAGATTTGTCCAGCGGCGGTTTAGCGTCTGGCCTTTGCGGGAAAAATTGAGAATGGAAAATGGAGAATGGAGAATGGAATTAAACCACGGAAGGGATGCGGAATTGCGGGCTTTTTCCGCGTGGTTTCCGTGCCTTCCGTGGTTTAATTCGTAGATTTTTCAATTCTCAAGTCTCAATTCTCATTTAAAATCAGCTCTTGCCTAATCTATCGTGTAGGTGTAGTGCAGGTAGAACGCTACGCCGATACCTATGACGTTGCTTATCTTTACGGTGCCGTCTGCCGGGGTAATGATAAACCTTCGGGAATCCGTCGATGCGCCGTCTACGGAGGCATCGCACGCTGCATAGACTTTGGGCCGGTACCCCGCCGGTATCGTGAACACGGTATTGCCGCCGTTAACCGAGGCGGTTGACGCTATCTTTACGTTTATGATTACCTGCTTGCCTATTTTTACAAACTCTTTTTCGCTTAGCGTAATGTTGGCGCCCGTCGTTACCTGGCTGGCGAAATCCTGCGCCTGCGCCAGCACATACGCGCCGCTTTGGGGGACGACGTAGCTAAACGGAAGCACTACCCAATGTGTCGTGAACTCAGGGTCTGGATAGTTATACCCCTTGATATATCCGTCAGTATCTAACCAGATGTTTTTACCGAGGGTGCCGGATGTAGTTGGAATTTGAACCTTGCTTGCCGGGTAATCAACGCCGGTTATCCGCAATACGCTAGAGGCAACCGAATTACCTTGTAATTTAATGTCTTCCAGGTATATCGAGCCGGAAACTACCGCGCCGCTCTGGTTTAGTTCAAAAGTGCTTATTTTATTGCCACTCTGTATATTGCTATAGCCGCCTGTTTTTGTCTCAAAGACAAGGGCGGGCTGCTCGCCGACGACGGTTATCCAGCCGTTAATCGCGCCGGCGGGGCTTTGCCAGGCAAAGGCGCCGCTGTTTAAGAGCCATAAGCCCTTGTATTCGCGGTACTGTAACGCCGTTCCCACGCGGCTTACGGCGAGCGTCGCCGTGAGTATGTCGCCGGAACGGGCGAAGGTCAGCATGCCGGTAATGTCGCCTGTGCTGCCCAGCGCCGGCAGGTTTTGCCATTGGTTCTGCTGAACGCCGTCCAGCGCCAGGTAGTAGCGTTTGCCGGTCTGGAAGTAGCCGTTCAGCGCGGCGGCGGTGTCCGCGCTGCCGTTGGCAAAGCCGGCGCTTTGTATTAGCGCCGCTTTCGCGGCGTCCAGCGTAAAGGCGGCGGTTCCGGCTTCCAGCGCCGCAACCCTGCCGGTAAGGGCGGTTAGCGCGGTGTCCAGGCTGCCTATGCTTGCTTCCAGCTCCGTCTTAACCGCGTTAATGCGGGCGGTTACCGTCGCCGCGCCGTCCAGGTTGCCCAGCGCGGTGCTTATCGCGGTGCTTATCGCGCTGTTCATGGCCGCCGTGTCCGAGTAGGTGGTTAGCACGTTGGTCTGTACATAGTTGGCCAAATTCGCCGTTGTGGTGTAGTTGCTCTGAATGTCGGCTGCCGTGTAGTAGTCGGCCAACGTATTGTTGAAGGAGGCCTGCGTTAGGTAGGTGGCCGTTATCGCCGAGTCCAGCAGGTCGAACTGCTGCTTTAAGAGCGCCAGGCTTTGGTAGTCGGCGGTGTTGGTACCTGCGTACAGCGCTTCGAGCGTCGCGCCGCCTGAAACCGTTATGGTAAGCGTGTTGTCCACGGCGGTAAAACTCGCCGTGCCGCCGCCTGATAGCGGAAGGTTGTTTTGCGGTAAATCGGCCTTTAAGATGGGGCGGCAGCGCGTTTCTGTCGAAAACTTAACGTAGATAAACGTCTTGCCGGTAATGTCCGCCGTCCAGGTGCCGCCGCCGCCGCCGGGCGTTACCTGGTCCAGCAGGGCGACTTGGGCGTTTTCGCCCAGGTTTTGCAGCGCGGCATTAACCTCACCGAGCTGCACGCTTTGCGCGGCCAGGCTTGCCTGCATGGTTATTATGTCGCCGACGGTGCTGTTGTACAGCTTTTCTACCAGGTCGTCCAGCGCCGCGCCGCCCGCAGCGCCTGCCGGCTGAAAAATGACGGTGTACTCGGCGCTGCCGTCGCTGTCGTCAATGACGTGTATGGCAAGGGTGGTATACCCGACACTGCCGACGGCAAACGCGTAGGTGTATACGGCGTTTTCTTCAGGCTGGTCGTCGTCTGGCTCGTCCGTGTCATCGCCGTCGTCTGTGTCGTCGCCGTCATCGCCTTCATTGGCGGACGCGCCTGTGGGGGCGTCGGCGGCGGCTTCCAGTATCTTGCCGTTCACGCTGACGCGCTTTATGAGCGCGCCGGTTTTGGCGCGGGCGCTTACCCGGACATCGCCGCCCGCGGCGTCGGGGTATATGACAAAGTAGCTTTTTTCGGGGTTGTTCGCCTCGGCGCGGTGTGTCAGGGCCGCCGGCGCGGCGCTGGTCATATCTGGCGCGATGTCCGGCGCGGCGCTAAAGGCCGTTTCTATGGCCAGAAAGTCCAGTACCGCCGTGCCGTCACCCGCAGGGTCGTTGTTGTCGCCGCCTTTGGCGCGGGCTATGGGCTGATTGCAGGCTGTAATGGCCGCCATAAGGGTTAAAACGGCCGCCGCAAGCGCTTTTGGCCATTTAGGGGGGGGGGGGGGGGGTACGGGCAGTTTGCCGCGGCACACCCCCGCCTCGCTCTCTTTGTAAGTGTTAATCTTTTTCATTGTAAGTTCCTCCATGTAATTGCGTCCCCCGCCCTGCCTACGGCGGGTGTTTGGGCGCGGGCTTTTCTTATTCTATTATAAGTATAATGCTTTTTTTGGGAAATGTCAAATCCGCGCCGGGGTGAACCAGGGCTTTAGGGCAACGCTGATTAAATGGGAATTGAGAATTGAGAAATCCGCGAATGGACGCGAATAAATGGCCGCTTATTCGCGGATTTTTACTTTTTTTACGGCAGATGAGATTTTGAACGCGCTTTACGGATTTTCCAGGTAGTATTCAAACCCGCGCGCTGT
>JAITGR010000221.1 GCA_031280455.1 Spirochaetaceae bacterium | reverse complement strand
GAATTCTTAAAGTCGCGCATCTTGCGGTACGCATCCGCGACACGAGTCAGCACCGTGATATTTTCGCCGTCATGCTCCAGGTACTGCTGCCAAATTTCAATAGCGCGGTGGTACTGATTGAGCGCCTTAAAGCAGTCGGCCAGGCCAAAGAGCGCGTAGTTATTCCCCGGGTAGCGTTCCAGACAGCGGTCGTAGTAGCCGATTGCTTCCTCGTACCGGTTGTGCTTCCGCGAAGCGTCGCCCAGCCCCACCAGCGCGTAGTTGTTTTCGGCATCCATTTCCAGGATTTTCTTAAAGCACACAACCGCGTCAGAAAGCGCGTTTTCTTTGAGCAGCTGGTAGCCGCGCTTGGACAATTCGGCCACGCGTTCTATTTCGTGTGTACGCGGCGGCGTGTCTATTTCAAAAAAGCCGGCATAATCCATTACGCGCCTTCCTTTAGCAAACCTTTTATAAAAAGCGCAAGCTCCATGCTCACTTCCGTGCGTTTTTTTTCGTTGGGCGCCATGCAGTACATCCCCAGAGCGTCAATAAAGCGCCCCTTCGACTTGTAATAATCGCCCACCCGCGTAAGCCCGTCCGAGTAGCCGGTCGTTACAAAAATCCGGCGCGCGCCTTCCACATCGCCGCTGTTAAAAAGCACATTCCCCTTCCGGTTCAGGGCTGCCTTGAGCGACGGGTCAACGGGAGCGGCTGTCGTCTTTACAAAGACCGCCTCGTCCTCGTGCGGCTTAAAAAGGCCGGCTAAACTCTTCATACCAAGGCAGTATAACGCCGGAGCGCTAAAATGTCAGTACCCGCACGGCCGTTTTCGGCTAAAAAGTTGAGGCAATGCTATCACTGGACTTTTAGCGGGGGCTTTGCTATATTGCAGGTATGAATGGACGAGCTGGTTTTTTGATGGGCGGGCGTGGTTCCGCGGGATGGGGGCTTTTGGCGGTGCTTGCCGGCGGCGTGCTTTTTTTGACTGCGTGTAACTACGTGGAGCCGGCCGGCATGACGAATAACACCGAAAACTTTTTTTGGGTTACTATAAATGACGAGAAAATCCGCGATGCGTACAAGGTTGTGCGGCTTTCGCTGGTTAATCAGGTGGGTACCCAGCTTGTGGTCAGTACCGGGCCGTTCGAGGAAAAATTTAAGGTGGTGCCGCCGCCGGCGGAGGATTTAACGTCGGAGGACGGCACGGCGAAGGTCAGCTTTTTGGTGGAGTTAAAAACGCGCTACCCTATGGGCGACCACATTAAAATTCTTGCGCCCAACGCGATGGCGCTGGGTTTTTTGAGTTCGCGGTTTATAGAAATTCCAGAGGATAGCCTGGACGCGCCCCCCACGCCGGGGTCGACGGTAACGCTCACGCTCGAAGTTAGTGATATTTTTATTGGGTATGGGCCGGGCAGTTTGACGGTCGCCGATATTCCCGGAATTCCGCCGTTTTTTGTTGTGAACATTGATTTGTCGGGCGGCGCGGGGTCGACTATCGGCCAGTACCTGGACGACGGCTATACGCCGATGCTGGGGATTGCCATGGGGCGCACTTCTTTTGGCGACAATCCGCCGCTCGATATTGATTTTACGAAATATCCGCCGATTAGCGAGGATGATGTTCTGGGCATAAGTTCGCCGGATACCGGCTGGTATATGCTTATGAACAAGGATAACGCCCCCGCCGCCGGAACGCCGTGCCGGTACTGGATTTTCTTTACGCGCAATAACGATATGTCAACGATGCATCTCTACTACGAGGAGGGTGAAATTCCGGCGACGGGCGGCACGGTTACTGTTTCGCCCACGTTTGCCGGTATTCCGGTGCCGAATGCGGAGGCGCTGGTCATGCTCAGTATGCCGGACGCGGCGCGTCAGCCGCCGTACGCATCGCTGGCCGAAAGTTATGTGCTTACCGCCCCGCTTAAAGACGACTACGGCAGCGGGTACAGCGCTATCACGCTGATGGGGCAGTGGGCGCCCATAGGCAGATCCGGCGGCAACGGGTATTCCGAATTTACCGGCCTGTTTGACGGCGGCGGGTATGTGATTTATGACTTTCCGCTGGAGACGGTGACTGCGATAACGTATGCAGGCCACGGTTTGTTCGGCAGTGCGAGAAACGCGATTTTTCAGAATATAAATATGCCGAATACCAATGTGGTGCCCCCGGGTGCCACGGTTACCGTATCCAATGGGGTTTCCGCCAGCAATATCGGCGTCGGCTGGCTTGTCGGTGTTTCCCAGAGTTGTACGTTTACCAATGTTTCAACCAACGGCGCGTTAAAGGCGGTGTATTCGGGGTCAACGCCCTTTTATCTGGGCGGCGTTGGCGGCTTTGATGCCGCGAGTACCATTACGGCGACAACCGGCCCTGACGCCTCCTTACTAACGCGCGACAGTACGGCATCAGGCGCCAAGAAGTCGCCGTTTGGCAACAGATAAGCCCTCGGCGTGTGGTACAATAATGATATGGCATAAAAAAGAGGTGAGCGCCGGGCTTATAAGCGATATAGCGGAAAAGTACGGCTGTGATAAACTAACCGCGTCTATTCTGGCGCGGCGCAATGTTACGTCCGGCGGCGATATTCTGTATGTGCTGGAGGATGACACTCGGTATTTTCACAATCCGTTTGCGCTTTCCGGCATGGAAGATGCTGTCGAAAAAATCCTTGCCGTCCAGGAAGATGGCGGCAAAATACTTGTTTTTGGCGACCGCGACGCCGACGGGGTAACCAGTACGGCGATGCTTGTCCGCGCGCTTACGGAAGCGGGGGCCGATGTTGCCTGGCGGCTGCCTATGGGCGAGGAGGCGTACGGCCTTTCGCTGGCGGCTGTTGAAGAATTCGCGCGCGACTACGGGTCGCTCATCATCACGGTGGACTGCGGCGTTAGTAACTACAACGAAATCGCGCGCGCCGCCGAGCTTGGCGTGGAGGTTATTGTAACCGACCACCACGAAGCGCGCGCGCCGCTGCCGCCGGCGTTTGCGGTCATCAATCCAAAGCTGAAGGACGAGCGCGGGGAGTATGGGTACCCGTTTCAGTATTTGGCCGGCTGCGCGGTTGTCTACAAGCTGATTCAGGCGCTCGACTTTGCGCGAAAGAGTTCGCTGTTCAACCAGCAGGTGTGCCTGCTCAACACGCGCCCGGGAAACGGCGGCACCTGGGTTGTCGAACTGAAAAAATACCGCAATCTTGTGCTCACCGGTTTTCTTACCGAGACATTTATAACCGATTCCGGCGAAAAAACGGCGATCGGCAGCACGCGCCTTCCGGCGTTTCTGGAAGGGCAGCACATTTACACCTGGGACGCGCCCGAGCGTAAAAAAAATCTTGCGCTTATTTTTGGCGCGGGTGTTGAATTCAGCATGTACGACATTGCGCCGGACGCGGCCAGGGTTATTCCGTCCACGGCGGAAAAGGGGCTGCCGCGGCTTAAAGAAATGTCCCGCCTGGGGCGCTACGACGAGCAGGTGCCGGACGAGTTGGATGTGCTGTTCAGTGTGTTTAAGGCGCTTTTTCAGAAGGCGGAGGGCATTTTCGCCTGCGAGGGCGACGTGTACCTGCAGCTTGCGGCGCTCGGCACGCTCGCCGACCTTGTGCCGCTGGAAAACGAAAACCGGCTTTTGGTGCGCCGCGGACTGGCGGCTATTAACGCCGCGGCGGTGAGCGGGCTTTCCGACCTCATTTTCAAACTGAATCTTAGCGCCGGCGCGCTTTCTACAACTGATATTTCATGGCGGGTAACGCCGGTGCTGAACGCGGCGGGCCGCATGGGGGATGCCGCCGTTTCGGTGGAGTTGCTTTTGGAGGACGACCGCGCGCGGCGGGAGGAGCTGGCCACGCGGATTATCGCGCTGAACGAACAGCGGCGTAAGTTGACGGACGCGGCCATGCTCATTGCGCGGGCGGCTGCCGAAAAAAACATGGACGACTACGCGGGGAATCTGGCGTTTGCGGCCAGCGGCGAGATTGCGCGCGGGGTTACCGGCCTCGCGGCGAACCGGCTCTGCACGTATTTTTCGGTGCCCGCAATTGTCGTTTCGATTTCGGGCGAGACGGCGACCGGTTCAATACGCTCGGCGCGCGGCTACAATGTTCAGGCGCTGCTGGATGCGACCAGCCGGTTTTTTATCGACTGCGGCGGCCACGATTTTGCGGCGGGGTTTTCTATGGATATGGCGAACTGGGATGCGTTTACTGCCTGTCTTAAAGAAATTGCGTTTTCGCTGGAATTTCCTGACGAAGCGGAGGGCGCGGCGCTGAATATCGACGCCGAATTGCCGCTTTCGTACCTCAAACCCGATATTTTAAGCCTGGTTGATAAGTTTCAGCCGTACGGGCGGGGGAACGAGGAGCTGCTGTTCCTTGCGCGCCGGCTGGGTATTTGCGATATAAGTTTTACCGGCAAACAGGAGGCCAAGCACGTTAAGCTCTTGCTGGACGCGCAGACCTACAAATGGCCTGCTATGTACTGGAGCGCGGCGGAAAAGGTCAATGTTGAATGGACGAAAGGCGATACGGTGGACGCGGTGTTTCGTATAACGCGCAATTACTTTGCCGGTAACATAACGCCGACGCTGATTATCAGCGATATGCGCCGCTCAGAGAGCGCTCGCTCAGAGAGCGCTCGCTCAGAGAGCGCTCGCTCAGAGAGCGCCGTCTAGCATGACGCGCTGGCGGGCATCGGCGTTTGCCAAAGGCGTGCTGGCGGGCGTGTTTGCCGCCGCTTCCGCCGCCGCTTTTTCGCTCAGCTTTAACGACGCGCTCCCGCCTGACACGCTGGCGCGGCAGATTGTGGCGGCCATGCGGGACGATGAGGCGCTTGCGCAGGTTTTCATGTTCGGCTGGAAGGAGTGGGAGCGGGGGCCGGAGCCGAACATTACCGACTGGATAACGCAGCGCGCGCTGGGCGGCGTTAAGGTGTTCGGCTGGAACACCAA
>JAITGR010000134.1 GCA_031280455.1 Spirochaetaceae bacterium | reverse complement strand
TATCCGGTTGAGCGCCTTTGGCCACCGCGCCGCCGTGGAAGAGGCCTGCCGGCGGCTTAGCGCCCTGTAAGGCAGCGGGCTATGCGAATAAAGCCGCCGCGCCGCATACGGTACGCCGTCGTACGGCACGCCGCTGTTTTGGCGGCGGCCTTTACGCTGTGCGCCGCGTGCGCGGGCCTGCGGGACGCGCGGCGGGCGGACGGGGGGCGCTCCGCCGCGCCGAAAGCCGGCGTCCGTGAATACACCCTGACCATTGCCGCGGTTGGCGACAATCTGATTCACGCGGAAATTCTGGAAGACGCGCGGCATGACGGCGATGACGACTTCGATTTTCACGGCATATACACGCCGGTTCTGCCGCTGGTGCAGGGCGCGGATATCGCGTTTGTCAACCAGGAAACGCTCATCGCCGGACGGCGCTTCGGGCTTTCGGGCTACCCCACGTTCAACGGGCCGCCTGAAGTGGGCGAGGCGCTGGTACGCGCGGGCTTCGATGTGGTAAACCACGCGACCAATCACGCGATGGACAAAGGCGAGGCCGCCGTGTACGCCGTGCTGGATTTTTGGGACAAGCATCCGGCGGTGCGCGTGCTGGGTCTGCGGCGGAACGAAACGGACGAGGCGGGCGTTATTATCGAAAAAAAGCACATAAAAACCGGCTGGCTGGCGTACACTTACGGCACCAACGGCATACCGCTGCCCAAAGACAAGCCCTACCTGGTTTCGCTCATCAACACGGAACGCATGGCGCGGGAAATTGACCGCCTGCGCCCGCTGTGCGATTTTCTGGTGGTGTCGATGCACTGGGGCGAGGAATACCAGCACGCGCCCAGCAAACGGCAGCTTGAACTGGCGGAATTTCTGGCGGCGCATAACGTTGACCTGGTGCTGGGACACCACCCGCACGTGGTACAGCCGGCGCGGACCTTTGCCCGTCCTTTCGGCGGCGAAACGCTGGTGTTTTTTTCGCTGGGTAACTTTTTTTCCAGCCAGAAAGAATTTCCCCGCCTTTTGGGCGCTCTGGCGCGGGTAACTATACGCAAAACCGACGACGGGCATTCGCCGCCCAAAACGGCCGTAAGCGCCGCCGAAATTATCCCGCTGGTAACCCACTACGAAAGCGGCTTCCGGCGTTTTAAGGTCTACCCGCTGGAAAAATACCCGCCGGAGTTGCTGCGCCGCCACGGCCTTGATGCCGCCGCTTCCGCGCCCGCGGGCTCTTTTGAAGAGCTTTTTGGCCGCGTGTTCGCGGGGCCGCTTGCGCCGGTGGGGGCGGGGGCGCGGTGAACGCGGCTCTCGGCCTGCGGCTTTTTCCGGCGGCGTTGGCGCACACGGTACCGGTGCTGATGGGCTACCTTGCCATAGGCGTTGCCTTCGGCCTTTTGCTGCAGCAGGCCGGCTACCCCGCCTACCTCGCGTTTTTTATGAGCGTCGTCATGTACGCGGGGGCGGCACAGTACATTTCCGCCGGACTTTTCGCCGCCGGCGCTCCGCTGTGGGAGGCGGCGCTCATTCAGCTTGTGGTAAACGCGCGGCACATCGCCTACGGCCTTTCCATGCTCAAACGGTACAACAGCGCCGGCCCCTACAAATGGTACCTGATATTCGCCATGACCGACGAAACCTTCGCGCTCCTTTCGGCGGCGGACGAGCGCGTCGTCGCCAGCGGGCCGGACGGGGCGGGCATCCGCTTAAACCAACTGCCCCCGCGTGAGCGTGGCCGCTACCTGTTTTTGGTTTCGGTGTTGAACCAGTCGTACTGGGTGGCAGGCAGCGTGATCGGCGCGGTCTGCGGCAGTCTGCTCCCGTTCAAAATTGAAGGCATCGGCTTCGCCCTTCCCGCCCTGTTCATTGTGCTGATGCTGGAACAAATGCTCGCCATAAAAAAGATACTGCCGTTTGTCGTCGCCGCGGCAAGCGCCGTGCTCTGCGTCGCCGTCCTCCCCGCCCGCGTCTCGCTGTTGTCCGCGATAGCCTGCGCGCTTGTGGCTGTCCAGTTGGCATCTCGCTGGGCGGCGCGGGGGCGGCCATGATTAGCGTGGGAGCGGCGTTTGGGTACACCATCGCGCTGGCGCTCGTCGTATTCGTCTGCCGCGCCCTGCCGTTTGTCATCTTCAAAAAACCACGCGACGACGCTGAAACGCCGGCGGGCGGCATACTGGAAAAATGCGTCGCGTTTGTCGAAAAAACCGCGCCGCCTGTTGCCATAACCGCGCTGGCGTTTAACACGCTTGCGCTGGAAATAGCCGCCGCCCCCAGGACCGCGGCGCTGCCGGTGCTGGCGGCCTCGGCGCTGACGGCGCTCTTGCACCTGTGGAAGCGCAACGCGCTGGCGAGTATCGCGGCGGGAACAGCGCTCTACATGGTGATCTCACGCGCCGCGTAACAAGCGCGCGCGAGCATCACGTCGCCCCAGCCCGCCGCCTTGACTGCCGCGTCGCAGCATTTTTTGAGCACGGGCGGGGCGCTTCCGGCAGCAAGCCCGCCCCAGGTCGCCCACGCCTCCAGATGGAAGCCGCAGATTTCCAGCAGCACGCGCAGTGTTTTTTTGGAAAAAAGATACAGGTGGTCAAAAATCGCGCTGCGCCAGCGGCTGCCAAAAAGCCGCGCCTGAAAACCGGCTATATTCGGCGTTGTTACAAAAAAGTAGCCGCCGCCTGAAAGTACCTGCGACACTTCCCACACAAACGCCAAAGGGTCTGCCACATGCTCGATGACGTGCGAGGCGAGCACCACGTCAAACGCCCCGGACGCAAACGCGGCCTCCTCCAGCGAGCCGGTGTGCACCGCGAGGCCGCGCTCGCTGCGGGCATACGCGGCCTGGGCGGCGCTCACCTCGACCCCGCACACCTCCCAGCCGCGCTCGCGCAGCGCCGCAAGCAGCGCGCCGGTCGCGCAGCCAATGTCCAAAAGCCGCCGCCTGCCCGCCGCGAACAGCCGTCGTTCAACGGCGTAAAACCCGCCGTCCCGCAGCCCCAACAGCGCCAGGCGCAAAAACGCCGCCTCGTTCGCCCGCTCGTAGCCCAGGTAATCGTGTTCGTTGTAGCGGCGGATGACATCGCGTTCGCGCGGCGCGGGATTTTGC
>JAITGR010000023.1 GCA_031280455.1 Spirochaetaceae bacterium | reverse complement strand
CTAGAAAAAGATTTTTATGTGTTCCATGGGCGCGCGGTGTACCAGTTTAACGAGCAGGGTTTGTTCAGACGGAGAGTATACCCAGCCGGGGGCGCTCCAGCTTTCAAACTGCGGGTCGGAACGGTAGTCAATGTCGCGTATTTGAATTTTTGAAAACGGACGCAGACCGCTTATCATAAGGTAGTGCGTGCCGCCGGCCTGGAATGTTACGCCGAAGTCGAGGGCGTTGTTTTTGTAGGCGGCAACGATAGACGGTGCCATTGTCCATATCCAGACATCTTTTACGAGCGTGCTGACGCCGACGGCGTGGGGGTAGTAGTCGGATATGGCGGCGCTCAAGTATGTTTCCAGCGCGTCTATGGGCTCCCCGTCTTCCGACACGAAAAAAACGCCGCCGGTTTCGTCCAGTATTGAAGGCAGACTGCCTATGTCGTTGGAGTACGCCAGCGCCGACAGAATAAGCGAGCGCCCGACGGCGGCCCAGTCGCTGTTGCCGGATTTCTCGCCGTACAGGATGATGGCGCAGCCCAGGCGTATGTTGTAGCGCATGTCGATGTGGTGATTGTCAACAATAAAAACATCGCCGCTTTCGGGGTCTTTTTTGAGTTGTTCAACAATCACAAGCCGCGCCTGGTACGCCAAAAGGTCGAAGGGGTTTTCCTCTTTTGCCCGCCATATTGTCCAGGCCCACCAGCCTTCAAAAATCGCGGGAAACATTTCCGGCGAAAGCATGTCGGGCGATATTTGTTTTACCGCGCGTACGGCTTCGTCAAAAAGCGCCGTGTAGTTGCGCTGCCCCAGGTACACAAACACGCGGTCTTCCAGCAGTATACCGGCGGGGTTTTCGCGCAAAAGCCGGCTCAGCCGTTCCTGGGTCGCCCGCTCGTGCTCGGATTTGCTGCGGAGCGCCTGGGGCAGGCGGCCCATGAACGGCGAGGAAACGTAGGTGCGCGCCTGGCTCGCGGCAAATGCCTCGGGGAGGCGGGCGAGCGCTTCGTTGTAGAAACCGCGGCGCGACGCCTCGGCAACCCACGCGGAAATGAGGCGCTCGTCGGTGCTCGCCGGTATGAGTGTTGTCCAGTAGGCGTACAGTTTATCGCGCCACTGGCCGGTTATTTCGTCAAAACGCGGTTTTTCCAGCGCGCCGCTGACGATAAATTCCATAAGGTTAAAGCCCCTGCTGCCGCGCCGCTGGTAGGCGACAGCCGGATTTTTCTGGGTAAGGGTGAAAACGCCGGCGCGTATGCCGGGAATGGAGCGGTCGAAACACCATTCCGCGCCGTCGGCGCTGACAAGGATTTCGTCGTTGACAACGCGCATGCCGCCGCGCCGTCCGGCGGTAAACGGAACAGCCAGTTCGCCCGCGGCGTCGGGTAAGACGGCGCTGATAACCAGCTCTTCCGTTTCGCCATCTTTGCGCAGATAAAAATTCAGTTCGACATCGCCTGCGGGCGCCGAATCGGAGGCGGCGGCCAGGGTGAAGCGCGCGTACTCGGCACTCAGTTGCATGGCGCGGGGCGTAAGCTGCCGGACATGCCCGTCCACGGTGTAGCGTACCGCCGTTTCGCCGGCGGCCAGGGGGATTTCCAGCCCCTTAAACGTGATTTTGGCGATGCCGGCAAGGTCGTATTCGTCGCCCGCCGCGCTGGAGCGCGCTTTGGCGACAAGGCCGCCCGCGCCCCGCGCGTACTTGCCGCTTATGGCAAGGCCGCCGATTTTGCGCGAAAACGAATCGTGGCCGGCCCATTGCAACAACGACAGCGCAATAAAAAGAATGATGAACAGGGCGCAATAAAACAAAATCCGTGGTAGTATGTGCTTTTTCATTTTCAGTACATTGTAACGAATACGCGCTGCCGGTGTCAAAACACCCCGCGTGCGCGGGACCGTTTAAGCAGCGCGAATCCGTGCGCCGGCGGAACGAAGGAGGCGGCGAGCAGCCCCCAGCCAGCAGCGTTTTTCTGGCAGTAGAACGCCCACCAGCACGCTGCGGCACAGGCGAGGTACAGCGCGGCCAGGACAAACGCCGCCGGCCAGCGGCCTCGTCCGCCGCCGCGCACAAAACCACGCAGGCTATTGGCGGCGAAGGCACAGTTTGTCCACATAAGCGGCGGCAGCACCAGATAGAGCGGATGCTGGCGCAGGCTCCATTCGACGGCGTACGCCGCGCCGGCGGGGATAAATGTCGCCAGCAGAAAGCCTGTCCAGTCGTCAAACGCGGCGCCGGAAACCATGGACGGCAGCAGCGCGCACGCAAGCAGCGCCGCAAGCGGCACAAACGACGTGTACTCAAAAAACGCGCTGATATACCGGCTTACGCCAAAGCCGCCGGCCTGTATCTCCGGCAGCGGCAGCAGACGGAGCGCCGCGATGACGAGGCCGGTAAGCAGCGCCCAGATTAGCGCGGCGTTTTTGGCCGCCGGCGGCGCGGGGTACAAAGACCGCCAAAGGCCGTACATAAGCGGTGCCCACAACAAAGAAAACAAAGCCATGCGCTACTATACCGCAAAGTTTTGTTTAAGGAAAAGGCGGCGGTCTGGTTGCGTAACTTTTGGGGTGCACTTTGGTTCACTATACAAATAGACTTGTTCGGAAACTTCAGTTTCCGATAGGAAACCAGGGTTTCCGGACAAGTCTAATGTTCCTGTATACACAGGATTTTTATTTTGGAGGAATGTATATGAAAAAACATTGGTGTATTTTCGCGGCGCTCCTTGCGCTTGCGCCGTTCGTGTTCGCGCAAAGCGACGGCGAAGGGGCCGGTAAACAGCGCTTCCGTACCAGGGAGCGGGAGAAGCCCAAAATGGTTACCGTAAACGGAACGCTGGCCTTAAAGAACGGGACGATAGCGGTCGAAAGCGGCGGCGTGGACTACTACGTGCCGATGCTCGAACGCTACACCGGATTTGTGGAGGGCTTAAAAGAGAACGCGAAGGTCAGCCTGGAAGGGTACCGCGTAAAGAGCCGGCGCGGCGAATCGAGCGCGCTCCTGCGGCCGGTAAAAATGACGCTGAACGGCAAAAACTACGACTTCCCCGCCGGCCACCCAGGGCGCGGCAAACGCGCTCCACACGGGCGGGCGCGCTTTGGGAACAGGTGCCGGTAACGGCGCCTGGCCGCTGGAGGGCGCTTGGGAGTATCATAGCGTATGAAGTATAGCATCTGGACAGACGGCGGCTGTCACGGCAACCCGGGTCCCGGCGGCTGGGCGTACGTCATTAGCGCCGAAGCAGGCGGCGAACCGCTCC
>JAITGR010000167.1 GCA_031280455.1 Spirochaetaceae bacterium | reverse complement strand
CATTCGGCCTTTTCATTTGGCGATAGCTCCAGCATATAATCATGAAAAAACTCATGCAGTACGGTGGATAAATCGGCGTTTTTGTCAAAATATATGTACCGCCCCGCTTTTTCGGCGGCTGCCCGATGCCGGTTACGGAGCTGCCGGCGGGGTTTCGCTTTGCTGCGGAGGTGTTTCGGTGGATTCTGGCGGCTTTTCGGGTTCGGGGAGTTTGAGGCCGGCGTCCAAAAGACGCTGCACGGCGTCTTTGTTAGCCTTGCTTATGCGGGTGTCCGCGATGAGTTTTTTTACCGCGTCGGTGTCGTTAAATCCGGCGCTTATTGCCGCCTCGAACTCTTTGAGCGCGTCGGCGTTGTCGGGGTCGGCGGTCAGCAGCAAGCGCGCGTACGCAAATTGTACATCCGCCCGCTTGAGTTTTGCGGTGTCGGCACTCATCTCGCCCAGCGCCGATTTGAGTTGGTCTATCGCGCGCGCGAAAAACCCGCCCGCCTCCAGGATTTCGGCGTATTCCATACGAACCTGCGGGTCTTTGTTCTTTTCCAACCACAACGCGTACGAATCCGCCGCCTCGACTTTTTCCTGAGCTTTCTGGGAACGCGCCAGCATCAGCAAGGTGTCCTTGTTGTCGCTCAAATTGTAGTGGTATTTCTGCAAAACCGCCTCACATTCGGCGTACTTGCCCAGCGCGAACAGTACCAGCGAATAGTTGTACCCTTCGTCCGCGCTTTCGGGCTCCAGTTCCAGCACGGTTTCGTAGGTTTTCTCGGCGTTTTCCAGCTTGCTCATCTTTATATAGGTGTACGCCAGCGCTTTGAGCGTCATCACGTTTTTGGGGTCGCGCTTTATGATTTTTTCAAAATGCTTCGCGGCTTCCGTGTAGCGCCCCTGCTCAAACGCGATGCGTCCCAGATTGTACTCGGACGCGCGCATGGTACGGTCGGCCTGCGTCGCGCGCAAAAGCCAGGTTTCGGCCTCGCTGAATTTTCCTATATCGAAGTACGCCATCCCGATAGCGTAGTATTCTTCGGCGCTAATGGCGCGGCTTACGCAGGCTGAAAGGCCGAGCAGGGCGCAGGCAAGGAGGCTTACGGCAGTGGTGAGCGCGGCCCGGCGGGTTTTCGGTTTGGCCGGCTGGCCGGCTGCCAGCTTGCCGGCGTGTACCCGCACGGCACCCGCAGCGTCCAGGCCAACGGAAAAAACGGTGCCCGGGGCAATGTTTTGTAAAATGTATGCCGCAACCGGCGCTTCGACGTGTTCTTCAACAACACGCCGCAGTTCCCGCGCGCCGTTTTTGCGCCAGTCCGCCAGCGCGCACAGCGCGGATTTGGCGGCGTCGCTCACTTCCAGCGCGTAGCCGCCGCGGGCGTCCTTCAGCCTGCTGCAGAGGTCGTCCAGTTCAAGCTCCAGAATACGGGTTATTTCGGCCTCGCCCAGCGGCTTAAACACGAGTATGTCGTCCAGCCGGTTTAAGAATTCCTGGCTAAAGAACGCGCGGGCGGCTTTTGTGGCGGCGGCGCTGACCGCACGGGAATCGGGGGTGCCGCCACGCCCAAAGCCCAGTTGGGTCTGATTAAAAAGCTCACTCATGCCGGCGTTGCTGGTCATAATGATGATGGTCTGGCGAAAACTTATTTTTCTGCCGGTATTGTCTTCCAGTTCGCCTTCTTCCAGAATTTGCAAAAACAGGTTGAAAACATCGCGGTGCGCTTTCTCAACCTCGTCCAGCAGCACAACGCAGTGCGGATTGCGGCGCACACGGCCAGTAAGCACACCGCCTTCTTCGTAGCCGACGTACCCGGGTGGGGAGCCGTTCAGGCGCGATATGTTGTGCTTTTCCATGTAATCGGACATGTCGATGCGGAGCAGGGCGGACTCCGCTCCGTACAGGGTCTGCGCGAGGGTGCGGGCGAAAAATGTTTTGCCGACGCCGCTCTGCCCCAGGAACAGAAATGCGCCCTGCGGACGGCTGCCACGGGAAATGCCCGCGCGCGCGCGCAGCACTACCCTGGAAAGTCGCGCGGCAGCTTCGTCCTGCCCCAGCACGGTCTCGCACAGGCGTTTTTCCAGCGAAAGCACCGCCGCGTCCTCGCCGGTTGCGGCCCCGGCAAAAAGGCCGGTTATCTCGCGCAGGGTTTCCCGCACGTCCTCACCATCGACAAGCAGCAATTCCGGCGCCCTGCCGCCTCCGGCGGCGCCTGTGGCGGCGCCAGAGGCGGCTTGCAGTTTTTTCATCGCGCCGGCTTCGTCCAGTAAATCAATCGCCTTATCCGGCATATTCCGTCCGCTCATGTAGCGGTGCGAAAGCCGCGCCGCGGCGAAAATGGCGTCGCTGTTGTACCGTACGCCGTGAAACTCCTCGTACCGGCCTTTAATGCCTTCCAGAATACGCGCGGTCATTTCCAGCGACGGCTCCTCCACCGGCACAACCTGAAACCGGCGTTCCAGCGCGGCGTCTTTCTCGAAGTATTTTTGATACTCGGCAAAGGTCGTCGCGCCGATGCACTGCATTGTGCCGCGCGACAGGGCGGGTTTGAGCATATTGCCCGCGTCCAAACTGCCCGAACCGCGGCCCGCGCCGACTATGGTGTGGATTTCATCTATAAAGAGAATAACGTCGGTGCGCCGCGCGCACTCGTTGATAATGTTTTTGACGCGCTGTTCAAACTGCCCGCGGTATTCCGTACCGGCCACAAGCGAGCCGACATCCAGCGAAAGCAGGCTTTTTCCGGCCAGCGCCGCCGGAGCGTTTTCGCCGGTAATAAAAACGGCCAGCGCTTCGGCGATGGCGGTTTTTCCCACGCCGGGCTCGCCGGTCAGCACGGGGTTGTTTTTTGTCCGGCGGCAGAGGATTCTAATAACGCGCCGCAGCTCCCGCTCGCGCCCTACAACCGGGTCCAGCTTGCCTTGTTTGGCCAGCGCCGTCAGGTTGACAGTGTACTCTTCCAGTACTGAACGGCGCTTGGGGGCGGCTTTTTCGCTGGCTTTTGCGGCGGCTTCCTCGTCGTCCGCGGCTGTGCCTGCATCCGTTTCCGCATCCGCAGATGCGCCCGCATCCGCGGCGGTTTCGCCGTCATGCACACGCGGCGAACGCGGCGAATTGTCCCCCGCCGGCGCGTCCTGCGGCCAGTCGAGCATGTTCAAGGTTACGTGGTTAAAACTGGTCTGCACCATAAAGCGCAAAAGATTCACGTCGGCGCGCTGCCGGCCAAAAAAAGCCGCCGCGTGCGATTGTTCCTCCAGGCAGGCGGCCAAAAGCAGGTGTTCGGTACCCAGATGCTTGTGCCCCATCGACTCGCGTTCCCGCATGGCGCGCCACAGCAAATTGGCCGTGCGCGGCGAAAACAAAATCTCCGCGCTGGCGAACGGGGCATCGTCCGCCGTATCATCCGCCTCAGGAGCGTCCTCTTTTTCAAAACCGAGCAGCACACTCTCCAGCTCGCTTTTCCAGCCGGAAACATCGAGCCGCAAAAAATCCAGCGCCGACATTGCCGCCCCCTCGCCGCCTGAGATAATAGCGTAAAGAACATGTTCAGGCTGAATCTGGGCCGAATTGAACCGCCGCGCTTCCTGTTGTATGCCGAAGGTAAGTATACGCTCCGCCCGCCGCGTGAGCATGTCTTTCGAACTCGATGACATAGAGACAGTATAGTAAGCAGAAAGCGGCGGCGGCTAGAGGGCGCATTGCCTCAGCAATCTTGATTTTTGGCAACCGAAATCCGCTCGAATGTGCCAGCGTGTACGAACACGTACTTCGCTAGACCCGTTCCGCAGCCTACTTGACGAAATTTCGCTCCATGGAGTACACTTCTTGTTGAAAAGCATCCTGCGGGGAGATACAAAATACACAAAAACGCGCAGGGCTTTTCAAGGAGTTATTACAATGGTAAGGAAATTAATGACGGCGCTGGTATGCGCCGCGGTCCTTTTTTCGGCGTGCGCGAAGAAAAAGGGAGAGGGAGAGACGGCGGCAAGCGCCACCGGCGCGTTCGACT